>JAYWAQ010000027.1:0-2654 GCA_043782305.1 Burkholderiales bacterium | reverse complement strand
GATCGTTGTCCCGAATGGAGACTCCTTTGCGGCACGCTCGGGATCAATGTGAATCCACTGATGATCGCCGGTCGCTTCGGCAAACAGGTTGATCCGCTCCTGAGTGATCGTGACCCAGTCCGAGACCGCAACTTCGAGGCCGAGCCAGGTGGGGAGGGCGGTGAGAGCGATGCTTGTTTTCATGGGGCAGTTTCTCAAAATACGTTTGTAGGGCGCATCGCGTCGTCAAAGCTGAAAAAGCCGATGTTCGCGTTCTTGCACAACGCGCACAGGTATCGGCGGACTTTCCGGCTGCTGCGCACCCGGCTACGGGCACTGTATCTCCAAAAATGAAGTTTTCGAGATGCGACAAGCACTAGTTTAAATCGGCAAATGAAAGTTTAAGTGTTGGTAGCAGCTTTTCGATCAAGTGCGCCAAGTAAGGAAATCACCGTTTTCACGACTTACAACTACAAAGATTACCTTCTCATTTCGCAGACATCGAAAAAGCACTTATTGTTCTCGTTAAATATCCTTCGCTGCCTTGAGTTATGGCTAGTCTTGCTCGCTGGCGGACTGCTGCTTTCGGGGTGTAGCTCGCTTCCGCCTCTGTACGCCGGTCGCCACGACCAGGACATGATGCGAGAGGCAGAAAAGGGGCGGATCGTAGCAACGGGTGGCGAGCTGATGGGGGCGATGCGTGAACCTATCGATGCGCGCCTCAGCAGAATGAACGGTGACGGTGCGCTCGACCGGCAGCGCGCGGTTTTCGAAGCGGTGAGTCAGGTCACGACACGGGGCGGCCACGACGCACATATTCTGGTCGATGGCCCTGCCGCATGGGATGCAATTTTTGCAGCGCTGCGCTCGGCGAGCGACACCATCCACATCGAGAGCTTTATCTTCGAAGAGCTCGACTTCAACGCGCGACTGTCCGAGGTATTGATCGAGCGGCAGCGGGCGGGCGTCGCGGTACGCGTGATCTACGACAGCTTTGGTTCGTTCTCGACGCCGCGCGCGTTTCTTGACCTGCTGCACACGAACGGTGTGGCGTTGTGCGAATTTAACCCGATCAACCCGCTGCGCGCCAGCCTTTGGCGACCGAATCACCGTGACCACCGAAAAATCGTGGTTGTCGATGGTCGTGTTGCTTTCACTGGAGGAATCAATTTTCACTCGGTTTATCGCAGCGGGTCAGCCATGCGCACCCCAGCGAGCAAATCTGCCCTGGAAGAGGGCTGGCGCGACACGCATGTGGAGCTCCGCGGATTAGCCGTTGATGACCTGCAGCAACTATTTCTCGCCACCTGGAAGAAGCAGTCCTGTGGCAGCATTGCGCCGTTTGCGGCGCGTCCGGAAGACGTCAACACAGGCCCGCATCAGGTGGCCATCATCGGCAGCAGTCCCGATGGCATGCCCAGTCGCATGTACTTGCTGTTAGCCGCTGCGATCACGTATTCGCGCGAAAGCGTCTGGCTCACATCGGCTTACTTTGCGCCCGACGAGAATACGATCAACGCGCTGAAAGCCGCTGCCCGGCGCGGGGTTGACGTGCGACTCTTGCTACCGGGGATCACGGATTCCGACACTGCGTTGCGCGCCGGCCAGTCGCACTATGCTGATTTGCTGGCGGCCGGAGTGCGCATTTTCGAGCGGCATGACGCGCTGCTGCACGCGAAAACCGCAGTGATAGACAGCGCCTGGGCCACCATCGGGTCCAGCAATCTCGACTGGCGTAGTTTTTGTCAGAACGATGAAGTGAATGCGGTCTTTCTTGACCTCGATATCGGCCGTCAAATGCGCGCAGTTTTCGAGGCCGACCTCGTTGTGGCGGAAGAGATCAAGCTCGCAACTTGGCAGCAGCGGTCGCAAGGAGCTCGTGCGAAGGAGTGGCTGGCGCGGCAGTTTGATCGCTTCCTGTAGCGGTGTCGCCAGACTCCGAGACCTAGGCGGCGAGCCAGTGTTCTACACGCATCAAAATCCGACGATCAAACATTAAACTCAAGTGCCCAATGCCTTGCCATTCGTCTGCCGACAGCGCTTCGGAACGTGCCTGCTGGTACGGAACGACAAGGTTGTCGTGAACGCTGTACACCGACACCGCAGTAACCGGGCAGGTCGCCGGCAGTCGTCGCAACCAGTCTGAACCGGGACGCATTTGTCGCAGATGAGTGCCGGGCAGGCACCATGCGGACAAACTTCCGCAGTGCGGCGAACCCAGCGTGATCAGTCGCATCGGCGGGGCGCTTGCTGTCGCCGCACCCTGACGCGAGAGATAGGCGCGACAGACCAGTCCGCCCATGCTGTGTCCAACCAGCGCAATGCTACTGGCACCTCGACGAGTGAGCTCATCAACCCGCTCTTGCAACAGCATGACGTAGGCATCCATGTTGCCAAAGACGGGAGTGAGTTCCAGGCTGTCGACACGTCGACCTGACCGCCGCAGTCGACGCGCGAATAACCACCACACCCCTCGATTGCTGAACAATCCATGCACCAGCAGCACGATCGGCTGCCCCTTGACGCTTGCGCGACCGAGCTTCGGTGCCAGCAGCCAGGCGAGCGGAATGCAGACCGAGAACGCGAACACGGTTGCCAGATATTCAGCACCGATCGTCTGCAACCACTTGAACGTTGACTGCGAGGGTCGATGCCGGTTGTTGAGCCCTGCAAAG
>JAYWAQ010000026.1:0-7363 GCA_043782305.1 Burkholderiales bacterium | reverse complement strand
GCGGCAGAGCCGCTCCTACAATTAGAGCTTATGAATACATCCGCCCCCCGCATCGCCGCCGTCGAGCGCAACACGAAAGAAACGCAGATCAAGGTTTCAATCAACCTTGATGGCACGGGCAAGGCCGACCTCAACACTGGCGTCCCCTTTCTTGATCACATGCTCGACCAACTCGCGCGGCACGGCATGATGGATGTCATGGTGCACGCCAACGGTGACCTGCACATCGACGCGCATCACACGGTGGAAGATATCGGCATCACGCTCGGGCAGGCTTTCAAGCAGGCGGCGGGTGACAAGGCGGGCATTTATCGCTACGGGCATTCGTACGTGCCTCTGGATGAGGCGCTGTCGCGCGTGGTGATTGATCTTTCCGGTCGTCCGGGGCTCGAATTTAATGTGCCGTTCACGCGAGCGATGATCGGCACGTTTGATGTAGATCTGACCCATGAGTTTTTTCAGGGGTTCGTCAATCACGCGCTGGTGACCTTGCACATCGATAACCTCAAGGGCGACAACGCACATCATCAGTGCGAAACCGTGTTCAAGGCGTTCGCGCGGGCGCTGCGTATTGCCTGCGAGCGCGATGCGCGTGCAGCGGGCGTGGTGGTTTCGACCAAGGGCGTGCTCTAGGTACATCCATGTACACCATCGCAATCGTCGACTACGGCATGGGCAATCTGCGCTCGGTGGCGAAGGCGTTTTCGCACATTGCACCCGATCAGCGTGTACTGATTACCAGCGACGCCACGGAAATCGCCAACGCCGAACGTGTCGTACTACCCGGCCAGGCGGCTATGCCTGAAAGCATGGCGGCGCTCAACGCCTCCGGCCTGCGCGATGTGCTGAATCAGGTTTCACTTGAGAAACCGTTTCTCGGCGTCTGCCTCGGACTACAAATGTTTTTCGAAGCGAGTGAAGAGGGCCCACCGGGCGTCGGAACCCCCGCGCTAGGCTGGTTAAAGGGCCGTGTGGCGCGTTTTCCGAAGCCGCATGTGGATTTGGACGGCAGCGTGCTCAAAGTGCCTCATATGGGCTGGAATGCGGTGCACTTTCCCGAATCGGCCCGTGCGCACCCTTGTTGGGCGGGCGTGGCGGACGGAACGGCGTTTTATTTCGCTCACAGCTACTACGCCGTGCCCGCCGATGAGGCGACGGTTTCAGGTGTCGCCGAATACCCGCATCCAATCTGTGTCGCAGTGGCGCAGTCCAACATATTTGCGGTACAGTTCCATCCTGAAAAAAGTGCGGACGCGGGATTGCGTGTGCTGCAAAATTTCTCGACTTGGAACGGTTCGTTTTAAAGCCGTTTTCGCAACGTAAATTCGCCAACCTAAAGTTTCCACCCCGCAGCGACTTCGCTGCACAAGCCCTTCAATATTTCCCCATGCTAGTTATCCCAGCCATTGATCTCAAAGACGGTCATTGTGTGCGCCTGCGTCAAGGCGATATGGACAATGTCACGGTGTTCTCCGAGGACCCCGCCGCGATGGCGCGGCACTGGGTTGATCAGGGCGCAACGCGCTTGCATCTGGTCGATTTGAACGGCGCAGTGCAGGGCAAACCGATCAACGAGCGCGCGATCAAGGCGATCCTGTCGGAAGTGGGCGAGGAAATTGAGGTGCAGCTTGGCGGCGGCATTCGCGATCTGGACATCATCGAGCGCTATCTCGACGACGGCGTCGACTACGTGATCATTGGAACTGCAGCCGTGAAAAACCCGGGCTTTCTGCACGACGCCTGCAACGCATTCCCCGGCACCGTCATCGTCGGCCTCGACGCCAAAGACGGCAAGATCGCCATCGACGGCTGGAGCAAGCTAACTGGCCACGATGCGCTCGACCTCGGCAAGCGCTTCGAGGACTACGGCATCGAGGGCATCATCTATACCGACATTGGTCGTGACGGAATGGGGACGGGGATTAATATCGAAGCCACGGTTCGGCTGGCGCAGCCGCTGCGCGTGCCGGTTTATGCGTCGGGTGGAATTCATGATGTTGAGCACATCAAGCTTTTGAAACCGTATCAGGCCGACGGGGTGGCGGGCGTAGTGTGCGGTCGTGCACTCTATGAGGGTACGCTGGATTTTCGGGCGGCGGTAGCGGCGTTGAAGTGATTTAGCTGCGCTATGGCAATCACGCCTTCGGAGCTTCGCGCACTGATCGAGACTGAAGTTTCTAAAGTGACGGACGCGCGTGTGCTGAATCACATTCGCAAGTCGCTCATCGAGCCAGCTCAAATAACTCGGCAGTGGGATTACGGTGGGCCTGGCCAGTCTTACCTTTGTTGGGCAGTGCTGAAATGCTTGGAATCGTCCGCTGGTATCGCCTATTGTGAATTTGGATTTGGCCCACTTCGTCCATGGGGGCTCATAAACCTTCCGGGCTCCGCCGACGCCTCGATGGGCATGGATTGTGAGTGGTTCAGCACGTTTATCGACGCGTACTTAGAGTCGGCAGCGAGCGAACTCCCAATTTGGCGAATCTTTGAAGAGGATGGTGACAAGTATCCAGGCAGCGCTATCAGCGGCGAAGCGGGTTGGGAGTCAACTTGGGAGCAAGTTCATCGATTAAGACGCGCTGACCCAAGTGGCCGTTACCATTGTGAGCAGAGTGCACTGCCCCGCGACTACGGCTTTTAAGAAACACTCCATGCTCTGCAAAAGAATCATCCCCTGCCTAGACATCAAAGACGGTCGCGTCGTCAAAGGCGTTAACTTCGTCGGCCTGCGCGATGCGGGCGATCCGGTGGAAGTAGCGAAACGCTATAACGATCAGGGTGCGGACGAACTTTGTTTTCTCGACATTACGGCGAGCGTTGAAGCGCGCGGGTTGCTCTACGATCTAATCGAACGTGTTGCGTCGCAGGTGTTCATTCCGCTCACCGTAGGTGGTGGCGTGAAAACGGCCGAAGACCTGCGACCGTTGCTGAATGCGGGTGCGGACAAGGTGAGCATCAACACGGCGGGCGTGAATCGGCCTGAAATTTTCAATGAAGCGAGCCATTTTTATGGCGCGCAATGTGTGGTGGCGGCGATTGATGCGAAGCAAACTCGGCCCGGTTTTTTTGAAGTATTCGTGCACGGCGGCCGCACGGCGACTGGCAAAAACGCGATCGACTGGGCGCGTGAAGTCGCGGATCGAGGTGCAGGTGAGATTCTGCTGACCAGCATGGATCGCGACGGCGCGAAGATCGGCTTCGACCTCGAACTCACCCGGGCGATTGCGGATGCGGTGAGTATTCCCGTGATCGCGTCTGGCGGTGTTGGCAACCTTCAGCATCTGGTTGATGGCGTCGTCAAAGGCGGAGCGGACGCCGTGCTGGCCGCCAGTATTTTTCATTACGGCGAACACACGGTGGGCGAGGCGAAAGCGATGATGCGCGCGGCGGGGATTCGCGTTCGCTAGCGTCTACTCACTGTGGTCGATGACCTTCTCAATCCGTCGATCCGGGATGAACCAGATCAGCGCGACCAGGATCATCAGCGCGCCTGCCAGTAATGAATTGCCGTACAACGCCAGCGGTATTGCGAGCACGTAAGCTGCCAGGGAAATCTTGCCCTTCCGATCCGCGCCAATTGCGCTGCCGAGTACAGATTGTTTGCCGTCCAGCTTGATAATCTGTTGCTGAAGGATGACGTACGCGATGGCGCACATCATCAAATCGAACGCGTACACCGCGACGGGTAGCGGCGCAAAATGATTCTCGCCCATCCAGCCCGTCGTGAAGGGCATCAGTGAGAGCCAGAACAACAAGTGCAGATTGGCCCAGAGAATCGCGCCATTCACCTTCTTCACCGCGTGCAGCATGTGGTGATGGTTGTTCCAGTAAATGCCAACGTTGACGAAGCTCAGGATGTAGCTCAAAAACACCGGCCATAGCTTGGCCAGATCGGCCCAAGCTTCGCCATGTGGCACTTTCATTTCGAGCACCATGATGGTGATGATGATGGCGATGACGCCGTCGCTGAAGGCTTCTAACCGCGTCTTTCCCATAACTACTTCCTGCCTTTAAATGAATGTGCCTATTACGCCGTGAGCAACAGCGTAGTCACAAAAATGCCGATCATCATGAACACCAGCACCAGTTTAACCACCGTGCCGATGAGCAATCCGAGCCACGTCGCGAGCCCCACTTTCGCGGCCTGTTTGGCACTTTTCTGCGCAATCAATTCGCCGATAACCGCGCCGACAAAAGGCATGAACAGTACGCCAACCAGGCCCATGAAAATGCCAACGATGGTGCCGAGCGCCGCGCCGATAATGGCCAGCGTGCTCGCGCCCGCTTTCTTCGCGCCCATGACGGTAGCCAGATAATCGGTCACCCACGCGACCACGGCGAGCACTGCAATGATGGCGACGACCCACCACTTCACACGCGTGAAATCGTCCAGCCAGGCCCCGAGCGCGATGCCCGCCAGCACCAGCGCCGTTCCAGGCAGCGCGGGCAGCACGGTGCCTGCCACGCCGACAACGATCAGAATGACGGCGAGAATCCAGCCCAGCGAGTGTGTGTCCATGAGCAATTTACCGGCGGCTGCAACCGCTCGTTCGAAGTAGACTTTGAGTGTAGTGCGGGATGGTGAACGTCGCGTCTTGGCATGAGCACTCGCATTGCTGCCACGGAAAACGTCCGCCACTATTTTTCGAATAACGGGTCATCAGCTTTGCGGGTTTAGCTATATTTTATTGGGGCTAGCGTGCGGATATTGCAATTGTCGACTTTTGGTCAATACGGGCGTGAGCCCTTGTGTAACAGGCATTTTACGATAAAGCTGATAGGTGGCTTTTGTGCGGCGATGTGCGTCATCGCCGCGTTCGCTTTCGCGCCCAACGCCCCCGCGCAATCGGTCACTGTCGTCGAGTATTACAACCGCCCGCTGGACGCCTATTTCATGACCGGGCGCGGCGCAGAGCAGGCAGCACTTGACGGCTTGCCCGCTGATTTTTCTCGCACGGGCATGGAATTCACCGCCACTGCTGCCACATCCGCTGGTGCGTCTCAGGTTCGTATTTGTCGCTTCTACATCACCCTCGCCGCCCCATTCACCAGCTCTCATTTTTACGGTCGTGAGGGCGTCGATTGCGACTCAATCCGCGTGCAAAATCTCGCGGGTTTCAGCTATGAAGATTTGGATTTTTCGGTGACGCCGCCGGACGCATTGGGGGCTTGTCCCGCCAGCGCTTCGACACGCATCTTCCGCAGCTTCCGGACCGGCGCAAACGGCCGCACATCGAACCACCGCTACACCGGCAGTCAGGCCAGCTTTGATGCACAAACGGCATCCGGCTGGGCGCCCGAGGGAGCGGCGTTTTGCGTCACGGCGGCGAAAGAAACTGCGCAACTCGCGGGCAGCAGTTTCAAGCGTGTGGCGTCGTTGGCGCAATCGCCGTTCCCGGCAGGCTGCGGCGCGGCATCAGGCGGGATGAACTACCCCGGTGCCGAAGTCGAGCCCTCACTCGCGAAAAATCCGGTCAACCCAAAACACCTGATCGGCACGTGGCAACAGGATCGCTGGTCGAACGGTGGCTCGCAGGGCGTCGCCGCCGCCGCTTCGTTTGACGGGGGGCTGACCTGGCAGTCAAGCATCGCCACGTTCTCGCGCTGTGCCGGTGGCAACGCGACCAACAGTGGTGACTATGAACGCGCCACTGATCCGTGGGTGACGGTGGGCGCTGACGGCACGGTCTTTCAAATGGCGCTCTCGTTTTCTGGCGTATCGTTTACCGCGAACAGCATTAGCGCCATGCAGGTCGCGCGAAGTCTCGACGGGGGCCGAACCTGGGCTGCACCGCAACCGCTGGTGCGCGACGCTTCGGCCACGGTATTTCACGACAAAAACATGCTGGTGGCAGACCCGACCAATGCGGCGTTCGTCTATGCAGTCTGGGGGAGACTGGATGGCGTCGGAGGAGGTCACGGCCCGGCGTGGTTTACGCGCACGACCAATGGCGGGGTGACGTGGGAAACGTCGCGCGGCATTTATGAACCCGGCGCCGGCAACCAGACGTTCGGCAACCAGCTCACCGTGCTGCCGAGCGGTATGCTCATTAACGTGTTTCTCGATATCACGCGCAGCGCGACCGCGCAGAGCGCAGTCGGTCAACGCATTCGTATCGTTCGCTCGACCGACAAGGGGGCGAGCTGGTCCGCGCCGATCACGATTGCCGACTATATCGGGATCGGAACCGTCGACCCGGTTACGCGTGACACGGTACGTGATGGGGCGGGCATTGCTTCGATGGCAGCAGGGGCCGACGGGCGATTACACGTGGTGTGGCAGGACTCGCGTTTTAGTTTGGGTGCAGTCGACGCAATCGCCTATTCGCAATCCTCCGATTCGGGTCAAACGTGGAGCGCACCGGTTCAGGTCAATGCGAGCGGAGGGTCCCCAGCGTTTACGCCCACTATTCATGTGCGCATTGATGGCACGGTGGGCGTCAGCTACTACGATTTTTCCGCCGCTCGCACGACGACCAGCACGCTGCCCACCGTCTACAAGCTCGCGCAGTCGAAGGACGGCGTCCACTGGAGCGGCAGTGAGATCAACAGCGCATTCGATCTTCGCAGAGCGCCGGTCGCGGGCGGTTTCTTCCTCGGCGACTATCAGGGCTTGAGCAGTACCGGCAATGCGTTCGCCGCGCTTTACGGGCGCACCACTGCGACCAGCGGGGCCACTGACATCACGGAGATCGTGTTCGCAAGTGTTGCCGATGGCTCGTTGAAGCGCGTGCCGGAGCGCTATGTTGCGGGCCCGGCAGCTGACGGATATGTTGTTGCGCCGGACTTGCAAAAACGCGTGAGCGCTGCTGTGGATCAGGCTGTGGCCAATCGCCTGTTGCGCCGCTAGGCGCTAACGAGGGCTGGCCGCGCGAAGAGCCGCGCTTACTCAGCCGAAATATTCGCTGCCTTGATCACCCGCTGAAACATCTGGATATCGCGTTTGATCGTGGCATCGAAGGCAGCCGTGCCCTGAAATTGCACGCTGCCGCCCGCGCCCTCAACGCCTTTTTTGAAGGTATCGAGCGTCACCGCTTTGGCCATTTCATCGGCGAGCCGCTTGATCACGTCCGGCGGCGTGCCCATTGGTGCAACAAAGCCAAACCATGCGTCGACCGAGAAATTCGGAAAACCTTCTTCGGCCGCGCTCGGCACATTGGGCAGCGAAGGAATGCGCTGATTGCCAGTCACCGCGAGGATGCGAATCTTGCCGGTTTGCGATAGTGGAATCACGCCGGGCGGCGTGGTGATGACGATGTCCACGTTACCCGCGGCCAGATCGGTTACGGCGGGGCCGGTGCCCTTGTAGGCAACGGCGATCATCTTCGTTTCTGCCAACTGCTCCAGGAGCGAGCCGGAAATG
>JAYWAQ010000025.1:0-7369 GCA_043782305.1 Burkholderiales bacterium | reverse complement strand
ACTTCAAAGCCAAAGACATCAATGGCAAACAGCAAGACCTTGCGCAGTACAAAGGCAAGACACTGCTGATCGTGAACACCGCCAGCAAATGTGGCTTTACGCCGCAGTATGAAGGCCTGCAAAAGCTCTACGATACCTATCACGAGCAGGGCCTCGAAGTACTGGGATTTCCGTGCAATCAGTTTGGCGAACAGGAGCCCGGCGACGCTGCCGAAATCGCGAGTTTTTGTGATTTGAATTACGGCGTGAACTTCCCGATGTTTGCGAAAGTCGACGTGAACGGCGACAACACCGCGCCGTTGTTCGAGCATCTAAAAAAGGCTGCACCGGGTCTTCTGGGCAGCGAAAACGTTAAGTGGAATTTCACCAAATTTTTGGTGTCACCCGACGGTACGGTGAAGCGCTTTGCACCGCAGGATGCGCCTGCGTCGCTGGCAAAGGATATTGAGAAAGTGCTCGGATAATGCTGTTCTGTGGGAGCGGCTCCACCGCGAAGGGTGTTGCGTTCGCCGCCCTTCTTTCGCGGTGGAACCGCTCCCGCATTTACAGTGTCGCGCTGGTAATCGTTTTGGCGTTTAGCTGCGCGTTGGCCGCGCCTACGCACGCCACAAAGACACTTAATCTCGCGATCAATGCTGCCGAGTCCACGTTTGACCCAGCGGCCAGCGACGATATTCAATCAAGCGACCTGATCGTCATGATGATCGAACCGCCGCTGCAGTACGATTATTTCGCGCGGCCCGTCGCCCTCGCTTCGCGCACTTCAGATTTGGTCGAAACCTCCGCAGACGGCAAGGCGTTCACGCTACGCGTCAAGCCCGGCATTTTCTTCACACCTGACGCTGCGTTCAATGGCAAGCCGCGTGAACTGGTCGCGACCGACTACGTGTATTCGTATAAACGACTGCTCGACCCGAAACTCGCATCGCCCAATTACTACCTTTTCGAGAACAAGCTACTCGGCGCGGAGGGCGTACGTAAGGATGCCGAGAAAACCGGGCGTTTCAATTACGACGCAGAGATTGCCGGATTGCACGCGCTTGATCGCTACACCTTTCGCGTCGAGCTCAATAAACCTGATTTCGAGTTCGTTTACAACTTCACCACGACGCCGTTCGCGGCGGTTGCGCGTGAGGTCGTCGAGAAATATCGCGATGAGCGAAATCGCGTGCGCGAGCATCCGGTGGGTACCGGTCCATACATGCTCGGTCAGTGGCAGCGCTCGGCAAAGATTGAGCTGATCCGCAATCCCGGTTATCGCGAAGACTTCGTACCGACGCCCACGACGGACAATGACAAACAACTGGTGCAAGCCACAGCGGGCAAGCGCGCGCCGCTGATTGACCGGATTGTTGTGACCGTGCTGGAGGAGAGCCTGCCGCGAGTGCTGGCGTTTCAAAACGGTGAGCTTGACCGCCTGGACGTGCCGCGTGACCTTAGCGATCGATTGTTCGAAAAGAACGTTCTGAAACCTGAGTTCAAAGCTAGCGGCATTCGTCATCAGCGTGCGCTTGAACCGCTTTTGGGATTCAATTACTTCAACATGGAAGATCCGGTGGTCGGCGGCTACTCGCTGGAAAAAAACGCCCTGCGCCGCGCGATTTTGCTTGGCTATGACATGGATAGCGAAATCGCGGCCGTGTTCAAGGGACAGGCTGAGCTCGCGCAGCAGCTCGTGCCGCCGGGATTGTCGGGGCATGATCCAAAACTGAAGCTGCGTCCACCGTATGACCCCGCGCTGGCGAGAGCGTTGCTGGATCGGTTTGGCTACAAGGACTGTGACGGCGATGGTTTCCGCGAAGCACCCGGCTGTAAACCGCTCAAAATTACGCGCGGCAGTACGGCCGACGGTAGAGGACGATTGCAGGAAGAAATCTGGAAAAAGAGCATGGACGCAATTGGTATTCGCGTTGAATTTTTTAGTCAGAAGTGGCCCGATCTGATCGAAATGTCGCGCACCGGAAAGCTCCAGATGTGGGGCTGGAGCTGGATCGCCGGCGGCCCCGGTGGCGACGGCTTTGTGAGCCTCCTCGTATCGCGCAACATCAACGCGATCAACGATATGAAATTCAATCTGCCGGAATATGACCGGCTGTACGACGAAAGCACCAAGCTGCCGCCGGGACTAGTACGAGACCGCATCTACCGCGCACTGTCCGAGCTGTCAGCCGCCAACAGCGTGCTCGACTTCGGCATTCACACCTACATGAACGACCTTTCGCAGCCGTGGCTGCTCGGCTACAAGCGCCACCCGTTCTGGCGCACGCCATGGAAGTACGTCGATATTGACGAGAAAGTGCGCGAGAAGGCTCGCGGCGGCAAAGTTTCGCCATAATCAAAGCTTCGATTTTTCTGGAGCGCGTCTGTATGAAGCGAATCCTCTTTGTGTGTCTGGCCGCCGTTGCGCTTGCTATGCCCACGCAGGCCACCGATATGAACAAAACCCTGCGGGTGGCTTTTCTTATTGACGTCACCGGCTTTGACCCGCAGGCGACAAACGACTTGTACTCAGGGCACATAGCCAATGCCATTTTCGACAATCTGTTCGAGTTCGACTACTACGTTCGGCCGGCTCGCCTGCGGCCGGCACTGGCTGAATCGATGCCGGAAATATCTGCTGATGGCTTGACCTGGAAAATTCGTATCCGCAAGGGTGCTTTCTTTTCGGACGATCCGGCGTTCAAGGGCAAAAAGCGTGAGCTGACCGCAGAGGATCTGATTTATTCGTGGAAGCGCATGCTCGACCCGAAAATGGCCTCACCCAACCTCTGGCATATCGACAACAAGCTGATCGGCGCCAACGAACTGGTGGCAGAAGCCAAAGCGTCCGGCAAGTTCGATTATGACAAGCCGATTGAAGGCTTGACGGCGATTGATCGCTACACGGTTCAACTGAAACTAAAACAGCCGGACTACATCCTCACTGAGTTGATGCAGCAATACAACTGGTCGCCGGTCGCTCGTGAAGTGGTGGAAGCGTATCGCGATCCGGGCGGACGCATCATGAGCAATGCGGTGGGAGCCGGGCCCTACATGATCAAGCAGTGGATCAAAGGCAACAAAGTCGTTCTGACAAAGAACCCGAATTACGCTCGCAAATACCCTCTGACCGAAGGCGAAACAGCAGAGGACAAAGCGATCATCGCTGCCAATCAAGGCAAAGATATGCCGCTCGTTGGCAACGTTGAAGTCAGCATTATCGAGGAGGCAAACCCGCGTCTGCTGACGTTCAAATCGGGCCAGTTGGACTATGAGTTTGTAGGTCAGGATTTGATCGGCAACGTAGTGATAAATGGCAAACTGTCCCCGGAATATGCGGACAAAGGCGTGAAGCACCAGCGCGCGCTGGAACCCGCTTTGTCGTTTGATTACTTCAATATGGAAGACCCTGTCGTAGGTGGCTATACGCCTGAAAAAATCGCGTTGCGGCGAGCGATCATCATGTCTTTTCCGACTGATGAATATGTGCGCATCGTGTTCCGCAATCAGGCAACGCCTGCCAACCAGATATTGCCGCCGACCCAAACCGGACATATCCCCAACAAGCCGAATTTGAACCAGAGCGATATCCCGATGGCCAACGCGCTGTTGGACAAGTTTGGCTACAAGGATCGTGACGGTGACGGCTTTCGCGACATGCCCGATGGCAAACCGCTGGTGATCACGCGCTCGTCTGCGACACGCGGTATTGACCGCGAGCAAGACGAGCTCTGGAAAAAGGCTTTCGACTCGATCAAAATCAAGGTGACTTACAACACCCAAAAGTGGCCCGACCTGCTCAAACAGGGCCGCGCTGGGCAATTGCAATTCTGGGGGCTCGGCTGGAACTCGTCCGGCACTGATGGCAACTCGTTCGTGCAACTGCTATACAGCAAGAGCATTGGGCAATCAAACTTTGCGCGCATGAACATCAAGCAGTACGACGAGTTGTACGAGAAGGCGCAAACGCTGCCCATCGGGCCGCAACGCTGGGCTCTATACAAAGCGATGAATGAGTTGGCGACCGTCAATTCGGTCTGGCATCCGGGCGTGTTCCGCTATCAAAACGTACTCACGCAGCCGTGGCTGCTGAACTACAAGCGAATTCCCTACCGCCAGCATTTCTGGCACTTGATGGACATCGACGAGGCGAAGCGGCCGAAGAGTTGAGCCGAGTCCCGCAATACGAAAGTAACGTGCGGAATTGACGCGCCTGGCGCAGGGCGGGCACGGCCCGCCTCGTGTGCTTGCATGGCGCTGAAAAGTGTGGTTTCACCGTTGGGGCACGAGGCGGGCCGTGCCCGCCCTACAAACGGCGTACCGGAAAATTTCAAATACATCTTTTCGCCACAATCGTTCCCGCACAAGGGCTAGGATTGCAAAAGTGGCAAAGTCGACTTTATGCACTTTGTGTAACCAGCCCCAATGCAATGGGGCTTATACGCAAAAGCTGCGCTTACGGAAATCGCTCTCCGCAGGACGCTGAGCGACTCAACGCGGCAGCGAATTCACTTCCTTTTCCCACTTCTCAAGAATGCGCCTCCTCTCCGCGGACGCGCCGTATTTTTTGAAGTCGTAGTTGATGAGTTTTACGCCGTCCATCGTGGGAATTTTGGCGTCCTGCTTGAACGTTTTGTTGGCCGGGTTTTGCAGTGAGTTGGCCTTCGCGCCAATGCCCTGACCGGCGGGGCTCATGAGCCAGTCGTAGTATTTCTTTGCGTTGTCAGCGTTTCGCGAGCCCTTGATCAGCGCAATACCCCCGACTTCATACCCCGTGCCTTCGCACGGTGCGGCCGATTTCACCGCTGTGAAGCCAGCGAAACGCTCTTCATCAAAGCCGAATAGAAACGAGATGCCGATGGTTGCCTCTCCACGGGCAACGTTCTTGGCTTGCGCCTGCGAACTCTTGGTGTATTGAGTGATGTTTTTGTGCAGGCGCTTCATGTAGTCAAACGCTTTGTCCTCACCCATGATCTGGATCAGGCTCGCAACAATCGTGTATGCGCCGCCGGATGAGCCGGGATGCGCCATCTCGATGTGTCCCTTGAACTTCGGATCGGTCAGGTCGGCCCAGCATTTCGGCGCGGGCAGACTGGATTTTTTGAGGACGTCTTCATTCCAGCCAAGGCCAATGAAGCTCGTGTAAATGCCACCCACCGCGTTTCCGCTCAGGTCGTACTGGCGCACGCTCCAGTCGTAGAGATCTTTGAGATACGCGGGGCGGTACGGCTCCAGCAGGCCCTGTTCTGCACCCGCGAGAAACGGATCGCCCGTACCGCCCCACCAGATGTCAGTTTTTGGGTTGGCTGACTCGGCCTTGAGGCGCGCCAGCGCTTCGCCAGTTCCGAGGTGCGTCTGCACGACTTTGATGCCTGTGGTTTTGGTGAATTCGGTGGCGGCCATTTCGCACCACGACTGATTGGTAGAGCAGTACGCGTTGACTTGCTGTGCGAACGAGGGCGCGGCGAACAAACCCATGCTGACGGCGAATGCGCTGAGGCGGAATAGGTATTTCTTCATGGAGACCTTTGGTGAAGCTTTAGGAAAATGTGACAGAGACAATGAACGAATATTCAAGAATAGCGAAAATCACGCCAGATCCAGCGGCGGTCTAACGGGGAGCGGCCTTGACTTCACGATCCCACTTTTCAATGAGCCGTTTGCGTTCAGCACTGGATCCGTATTTCGCGAAGTCATAGCTGATGAGTTTGGCTTTTTCGAGCGCTTTGACGCGTTCTGGCGCATAGGCCACCCGGTTGGACGGAATCGCAATAACCTTCGTTTGATCACGAATCGTTTGCGCGTCAGCGGTCAGAGCCCAATCGTAAAACCGCTTCGCATCGTCCAGATTACGCGCGCCTTTCACGATACTCATCGCGCCGACGCTGTAGCCCGTGCCTTCGCAGGGCAGGACGATTTCAACCGGTGCGTTTACATATTGCTCAGGGATGAATTCATCAAGGAAAGTGACGCCGATCAACGATTCGCCGCGCGACACGCTTTGCCGTTGTGCAGTGCCGCTGGTGGTGTATCGATTCACGTTTTTGTTGAGCGAGCGCAGGTAGTCGAACGCTTTGTCCTCACCCATCAATTGCACCAGCGTTGCAAGGATTGTGTACGCTGTTCCGCTGGTCGCGGGGTTTGATGTTTCGATATCGCCTTTGAATTGGGGCTTGACGAGATCACTCCAGCATGCGGGCGCCGCAAGCTTCTTCTTCGCCAGCAAATCGCGGTTGTACCCAAAGCCCAGCGTGATGCGATAAATGCCCGCAACCTGATTGCCGCTTTTCTCCAGCAGATCAGCCGACCACGGATATTGATCCTTCATGTTGGCGCTGACATAGGATTGCAACAAACCCTCGTTCGCGGCCTGCAAATGCGGATCATGCGTACCGCCGTACCAGACGTCGGCCTTGGGATTCGCAGCCTCCGCCTTGAGTTGCGCGAAGACTTCGCCGGTCGCTTTGCGCGCCAGATTGACCTTGACGCCCGTCAGCACCGAGAACTCGCGCGCCTTGCTTTCGCACCAGTCGGCCTCGGTCGAGCACAGGATATTGAGATCGGCGTAAGCAATGCTGCCGAAGCACGTAGATGCGCAGACAAATGCGGCGGCAATGAGGCGTTTCAAGGCTTGCTCCGAAAAAGGGACTAAACGAGTAGCGCGAGCATAACGCCCGTTTAGTCCAGAACGATGACACCTCCCGGCGAACTAAGCGTCGCAACAAGATGCGCTGGGGAGCTTTGGCCGATGTGAACTTCGCTGTCAGTGAACGCGAATGCAGAAAGTAGAGCCGTCGTCGCATCAGGATCGGTCGCGCCCAGCGTGAGCGAAGTCAGCGCAAGACCACTCTCTGGCAAACGCTCACACGGATGCGTCGGTGAATCCCATTGAATGAGGTACGGCAACACGCCGCTACCGATTCGCGCGCCGTCCGGCGTAAACGCAAAGCGCCAGCGAAAGTCAGCACGCGTCGCGGGGCGAACCATTTTCGCGCCGTAATCGGGCGACGCCGCCAATTTCTCAATGGCGTCATCTGCGCCGCTGGCCCGCGCAACCCACGCGACAAGGCGCGGCCCGTGAGCGACGAGCTCCTGCACCTCCGCAGTATCAAGTCCGAACCAGCGCGGAAAATTTGGCGCGCCCGCGTCGGGATCAATCGCGATGATTTCGAGATAGCGGCTGCCGTTCAGTTTAAGCAGCGTATTGTGCGTTGCGAGACCGTCGTGTTTGCCACCGCCCACCGGGTCGACGCCCAGCGTCTGCTTCGCCCACGCCCGGCCTTCATCAAGCGTCTTCGCAGCGACCACGATGTGGTCAAGCTCGGTGCGGAGCGCGTTCATAACGTTTCTGAATCCAGCCAGATCGTGACTGGCCCGTCGTTCACTAAAG
>JAYWAQ010000024.1:0-2663 GCA_043782305.1 Burkholderiales bacterium | reverse complement strand
TGGTCTCGAAGCCATACATGTGCTGAGGAGGCACGGTACCGACGACGGAGAAATGCCCGCTGTTCGACCCATCGGTCATGCCAAATCGCTCGCCTTCGGCGCGCGCGTTCAGTACCAACGCGCCGAAGTGCTTTGCGTGCGGAGTCGGCAATCCAGTGGAACCGGAGGTGAAGACGTACGCAGCGAGCTGAGTCGCGTCAATCATCGGAACCGAAAAGCTATCGCCTCCATGCGCGCCTTCTATCGTCGTCGTTGTGAAATTGATCGCCTCCACGCGCGGCAAGTCATTGGCCACAGCCAATCCGTCAGCGCCGTCTGTGAACAAAACAACATCAGGAAACTGCCTACGTAGTTGGCTCAGCGTCTCAGCAGAATGACTGGCTGGCATCAAAGTCGGTAGACCGCGCACTAGAGCGGCTCCAAAACCGATGGCAAACTGGTATCGATTGGTGCACATGTTGAGCACGGCAGCCTGCGCCGACAGCGGTGGCATCCGCAAAGCGAGCGCTCTGACGGCGTTCACAAAATGCGCGGCGTCGAATCTGCGCGTTTCGTCAAACGCCACCAAAACGTCTGGTGCGGTCGCTGCAATCAAGGGCAGGGTGGTCGCGCGGTTCATTTGGGATTACCGCCCTTTCCGAGCGCGCCCGCAACGCGTCGAATGGTTGTCGAGAAGCTCACGTGCTCGAAATTGGGGTGCAGCAATTTCCGAATGCCGTATTCGACCAAAAAAGCCGCCGCCACCAATGGCCAGGAAAACAGGTTGATAAACGCCGACCACCATTCGCGCTGGCCCGAGGCGAACAACGTCATGGAGGTTGCCGCCATGAGCAAAAAGAAGAGCGTCCATGCAACAGTCACACTGCGGGTGTACCGGGCAATTTCGGGGGGCAGTGATCCGCCGTGAATGATCGTCGCCAGGCGCGTCACCCAGTCGCCCTCTTTCATGGTGAGACTAACGCCGAATACGCTGGCCATCAACAGCATACTGCCCGCACTTTGCAGCAGATACACCCATTCCGCGTAACCCACCCAACGGGTCCAGTACCACCCGCCGAGTCCGCCGCCGACCATGCCGATGAAAAGAACGGTGCAGCGACGCAGGGATGATGCAGTTCTGGCAAAAAGCGCTTTCACCCACCAGATAGCGACGGGAATGATCGCGATCAGTGCGGCCCACTGCTCTCCACCGTCAGCGGTCAGCGCGATATGAGCGACTACGAAATAGCTGACCAGCAGCAGGCCAAAAAGCACCGTTTTTTTCATGACGAACGGCGATTCAGCTCACTCGGGCAAAGCGCCCGGTCAGGCAACAGGACGATTCGCCGCCACATGTGCCGCCAGCGCGCGAAGGCTCTTATAAATTTCCAGATTCTTCGGATCGCCCGCCTCAGTTTGCACTTTGTAGGTTTGGGCGATCGCTAGCGCGAGTTCGAGAATGTCGATTGAGTCGAGTCCAAGCCCTTCGCCGTATAACGGCGCTTCGGGGGCGACGTCACTCGCCGCGACATCGAGACTGAGCGAGCGGACAATAAGCGCAGCGATTTCGGATTCGAACGGAGTCTGGGCAGAGGAGGCGAGGTCAGGCATGTATTTATTCGATGGAGTGCACTGCGGATGTGCGGATGCCGCACGTCAAACAACCCTGATTTTATCGTGGATTCAGCCGCTGCCCTCGCCAGTGCCAATAGCGGTGCAACGCCCCTAAGTGGTCAGCAGCTCGGCGACCGCACAGGCAACCACTTGCGTTGCCTTGCGCAAATCTTCGAGCAACAGATTTTCGTCGGCGCGCTTGGCGTTGGATTCCGGTACGGTACGCGGCCCTGCGCCGTACAAAACGACCGGGATTCCCGCTTCTCCATAGAGCCGTGCGTCGGTGTAGAGCGGCACACCGATTGCGGGGATGGGCTCGCCGAATATGCGTTGGCCGTGTTTCTGCAGCGCAGCAACTAACGGTGCCTGACCAGACACAGGCTTCATCGCATTGGCTAGCAAAAGGCGCTTGATCTCGACGCGAATGCCAGTTTTGCCTGCCACAGCACCGTCGATGATCGCGCGAACCTGCGCTTCAACTTCAGCCGGATTCTCTTCAGGAATCATGCGACGGTCCATTTTGAGCACGACTTTACCAGGCACAACGTTGGTGTTGGTACCGCCGTTGATCTGACCAACCAGCATGGTGGGCGAGGTGATGCCCGCGACGTTCGACCTAATCTTGCCGAGATCGGGCAGCTTGCCGTAGATGGCGTTGAGGATCGCGTTTGCCGCTTGTAGCGCGTCGTCGCCGGTCTCGGGCATCGAGCCGTGAGTGGCGGTGCCGTGTACCGTGACTTCGAATTGCAGGCAACCGTTGTGCGCCGTGACAATGGCGTAGCTGAAGCTCGCGCCGATCACGTAATCGGGCTTCGTGGCACCGATTTCCAGGAGATATCCAGGACCGACCAGACCGCCAAATTCTTCGTCGTACGTAAGATGCAGCTCGACTGTGCCGTTGAGCTTTGCGCCGGACTTTTCAGCAGCTTGCAACGCATCCAGCGCGCACGTGAAGCTCGCGATATCGCTCTTGCTCACCGCAACGCCGCGTCCGTACATTCGATCGTCTTTCACTTCGCCGCCATAAGGATCAAACGACCAGCCGTCGCCTGGCGGGACCACATCACCGT
>JAYWAQ010000023.1:0-7388 GCA_043782305.1 Burkholderiales bacterium | reverse complement strand
CATTACGTGCTGCCGATTATTAACTCCCTGCTGGTGGTTTTCTACGACACACGTCCCGATGTGGCACGGCGAATTTTTCCGAAATTGTGGCGGTAGGTGCGCTCGCTTCCCGTGGTTTCGGCAATCGTTGCTAAACGCGTCTTCAACGCGGGGGCCGACGATGATCGAGGTGACCGGGCGATTCGCGCGTTTTTTTGCACACTGTTTTTTTGTGATCTAGGTGTACGTCGCGCGCGCTTAATGTTCGTCATCGGATCGCTTAAACCTGTCCGATCACGACACCGCACCATCGACCCCAAACCCTACTTATTTCGGAGAATAGTCATGGCCATACCCGTCATCATCGGATCAGGCGCTGGATGCCGCTTTGCATGGAACCTGTCGGCCAATGTGGGAGTGTCGTCACCCAACCAGGCCGACGACGTACAACTAGTGCAACTGGGCTACGCCTGCGCGCAGTACGGTACTAATTTCGATGCGGCGACTCGGGCGATATTTGCTGCGGTGATGCCCGGAGCGCCGTACAGCGGGCAAGAAAATGACCCGTTGACACGCGCCATCCGGGCGCATCAAAAACATCGGGGCGGCACGCAAGACGGTCACGTGAGCGTGATGGCCAACCTCACAGCACCGAGCTATGACGGTGTCCACACTTTCATGATGATGTCGCTCAACAACCTGATGATCGACCAATTGAAGAGCGACTTTCCGCATATCGATAAGCACGCGAAATGTCCACCGCTTCTGCGCGCGGTGGTGACCAAGGCGTGCACCAAGTAGCCCCGGAATGGGTATGCGACTTATCCGCCTACCATCATCATGCTGCGCCACTTTGAATGTGAATTCTTCACCGGACTCAAGTTCAAGATCGTGCGCGCAATTGGCGTCTGGGGCACGCATTTTTTGATGGGCTCGAAGCTGAACCTGATGCCCAACGAGCAAACGTAACGCACGCGCTTTGCCATCAACGCGATAGAACTGGTAGCTTTTTTTAACCGCAAATTTAGGAAGAAACATATGAAATTTTTGACTCAAATCATCGGCGTGTCGATGCTGCATTTACTTGCTGCCAACGCGGCGATTGCCGCCGACACCGCCAACGGCACTGCTGGTTTCAAGTCATATTCAAGTGAGCTGAAATTCGGCTGGTTGGTGCGCAGCTCGGATGAAATAGACGCGAGCAAAATCAAGGTGCGCCTCTATTTTTCGAGCACTGATATCGGTGCCAAAATCAAGGCATGCACCACGTTGTCATGCGCAAACCTTGCCCTTGAAGACGGCGTGAAGGTGGACTACAGCGACGCGCGGCATCTGGGTTATGCGGTCAAGCTTAACGGTCAACGCGTGCAATATTCCGGCGGCACCGATGGCGAAGCGTTCAAGCTCACAATCAACACGCCTAACCACCTCGCGGGCACGCTGCACATTGACGACAGCACGACGGGCGGCGCCACGGTCGATGCCGATTTTGATCTCACGCTGATGAACACGTTTAAGACGGCATGGTAGAAGTCTACGAATCGCTCGCGTTCGTTGTGATGCAGCGACGAATCGTCACCGTTGACAGCGCAGTTTTGGAGTGAGTTTTTCTTACAGCTTCGCGCTGGACGAACTATTTGTTTGGGCCTGACGGCTGATTTATCCTATTGTCGACTTATTAACTAATTGGCCGTTATGCCCAATTTAGGCGGCACTTTCACTAAAAAGCTGTAACCACTTTCAATACGCAGCGTAGCCACGATGCAGTGCAAGATCGTTATGTCGACGAGCGCAAAGCCGCAAACGCCTCATCGTCCGTTATCACACGTATTTCCCCCGACGCAATTCCCTCCACACGCCACGGCCCAATCGCCACCCGAATCAACCGAAGCGTAGGCAAACCGACCGCCGCCGTCACCCGTCTCACCTGGCGATTGCGTCCCTCGCTGATCATCAGCTCAATCCAGCTGTCAGGCACGCTTTTACGAACGCGGATGGGCGGCGTACGCGGCCACGGCTCTGCGATCTGGCCGAGCAAACGACATTTCGCGGGTCGCGTCGGCCCGTCTTTCAGCATCACACCTCGCGCGAGCTGCTCCGCATGCGCCTCGGTCGCCACACCCTCCACCTGCGCCCAATAGGTTTTGGTTACGCCCGAACGATTGCCCGAGACGGCCGCCTGCAAGGCTCCGTTGTCGGTCAGAACAAGCAGCCCCTCGCTATCCGCGTCCAGCCGCCCCGCCGCATAGACGTGAGGGATGTCGATGAACTCGGCCAGCGTGCGCTCATGCGCCTCGCCAGTGAACTGCGAGAGCACGCCGTAAGATTTGTTGAAAAGCACGAGCATCGTGACGACGATGCTACTTTGCTCCCGGTTTCCAGCGGCTCAGCATGAGCGCGTTGGTGACCACGCTGACCGAACTCATCGCCATCGCCGCGCCCGCCATCACCGGGCTTAAGTACCCGAACGCCGCGAGTGGAATCCCGGCCACGTTATAGGCGAACGCCCAGAACAGGTTTTGCCGAATCTTGGCGACCGTGCGGCGGGAAATCTCCAGCGCGCCCGCGACCAGCGCCACATCGCCGCGCATTAGCGTTATCGCTGCGGCATGCATCGCAACGTCGGTGCCCGTGCCCATCGCGATGCCAACGTCGGCCGCAGCCAGCGCAGGCGCGTCGTTGACGCCATCACCGACCATCGCCACCGTGTGGCCTCCCGCCTTGAGCGCAGCCACCTTCGCCGCCTTGTCGCCGGGCAAAACCTCCGCCATGACCTCATCATCGGTGAGCCCCAAACGTCTCGCCATTGCCAGCGCAGCGCCTTTGTTGTCCCCGGAAATCATCACGATGTGGATGCCGAGTTTGCGCAGCTCTGCGAGCGCCTCTTTTGCGCCGGGTTTGGGCTCGTCGCCGAACGCAAGCAATCCGACCAGTTGCAGCGCGCCATTGGTTCGCCTCGCTACGGCGGAGACGGTCGCGCCCTCACGCTGCAACGCCTGCGCACGTTCAGCCAACTCGCCCAGAGGCAACTTCAATTCGTCCATCCAGCGCAAGCTGCCGATGAGCCAGTCCGATCCCGCAATCGCACCTTCGGTGCCGCGTCCGGGAACGGCGTGCACGTTGTCGGCGGTTGCGTCTGCGTTGAGCCCGCGTTCAACGGCGGCCGCAACCACAGCGCGCGCGAGCGGATGTTCGCTACCGTGCTGCACTGCCGCGGCGTCGCGCAACATGTCGTCTTCGGTCGAGCCACTGGCCGCGACCACTGCCGTCAACCGCGGCTGCCCCACGGTGAGCGTGCCGGTCTTGTCAAACGCCACCACGTCCACCTTGTGCGCCAGCTCCAGCGCCTGCACGTCCTTGATCAAAATCCCCTGTTTCGCGGCCACGCCAGTGCCCGCCATGATCGCAGCTGGTGTGGCCAGCCCCAGTGCGCACGGGCAGGCAATTACCAGCACAGCGACCGCATGAATCAGCGCCACCTCCCAGCTTCCACCGTACCACCACCAGCCGATCAGCGTGATCAGCGCAAGCACGAGCACCACCGGCACGAACACGGCCGCCACCTGATCCACCAGCCGCTGAATCGGAGCCTTCGCCGTCTGCGCATCTTCAACCAGGCGGATGATGTGCGAGAGCACGGTTTCGCTGCCCGTCGCCGTCACGCTGACGCTTACCCGGCCATCGTCGTTAATGCTGCCGCCGGTGAGCTTGTCGCCTGTGGATTTTTCAACGGGCAACGGCTCGCCGGTAAGCATCGATTCGTCCACCTGGGTGCGCCCTTCGGCGAGTGTGCCGTCCGCCGGAGAGCGTTCGCCGGGCCGCACAACGATCGTGTCGCCGACGATGAGCTCGGCAACCGGCACGTCCACCTCTTCGCCCGTACGCTTGATCACATGCGCGATCTCGGGTCGCAACGCATGCAGCGCGCGAATGGCCGTCGTCGTCTGACGCTTGGCGCGCGCCTCCAGCCATTTGCCGAGCAGCACCAGCGTCACCACCACTGCAGAACCTTCGAAGTAC
This sequence comes from Burkholderiales bacterium, assembly GCA_043782305.1. Classification (GTDB taxonomy): domain Bacteria; phylum Pseudomonadota; class Gammaproteobacteria; order Burkholderiales; family Casimicrobiaceae; genus Casimicrobium. The sequence continues at coordinate 3,389 of JAYWAQ010000023.1, read as the reverse complement.
AGATGCACCATCGTGTCAGGCTCGGCGCTGAGCCACAGCCACATCGACAGGCCCCAGCCCGCCGAGGTGCCGATGGCGACCAGCAAATCCATATTCCCTGTGAGCGCCTTGAGCGCGCTCCAGCCAGACTTGTAGAAGCGCGCACCAAGGATGAACTGTACGGGCGTGGCCAGCATGAACTGAATCCACGCCGGCAGCATCCAGTGCTTCCCGAACAAGTCACCAATCATCGGCAAGACCAGCGGCGCGGACAGCACGATGCCAATGGCGACCGGCATGAATCCCGTCCAGCGGGATTCGTTTTCAACGTCATCCGCCTGCGCAGCAGTACGCGGCTCATAGCCCGCATCGCGCACAGCACGGCGTAACCGCCCGTCGCTGGCAAGTGCCGGATCAAACGTCACGCGCGCGGTCTCCGTGGCGAGATTCACCGTGGCCTGCTGCACGCCGGGCAGCTTCTTCAGCGCCTTTTCCACGCGCATCACGCACGACGCGCAGGTCATGCCACCAATCGAGATGTCATCGGTTGCCAGCTTAGCTTCAGCGGTATTGGTCGGCGGCATCACAGCGGGCGCAAGTGTGTTGGTAGTCATGGGGCGAGGTTAAACCTTCCCATCATGGCAAAGTCAAGTGATATCCAGCTCATTGGCCCGGAGTTGATCGCGATCAATACAAATGTGTTCTCTGGCTCTTGACCTTTCCATGATGGTAAGGTTCACACTACGCTGCATTGGACGGATCAATCGATCCATCCACGCAAACAAAAGGAAACACCATGCATCAGGTATTGAATGTTCAGGGAATGACCTGCGGGCACTGCGAACGCGCCGTCACCGAGGCAGTGAAAACGGTTGATCCGCAAGCGACGGTCAAGATTGATCTCGTGACCGGCGTCGTCGAAATCGACAGCACACAACCTCGCGAAGCGCTCGCCAACGCGATCACCGAAGAGGGCTACACCGTGCAGGCAGCCAAAGTTGCCGCAGAGTCGAAGGGTGGTGGCTGCGGCGGCAAATGCTCCTGTGGCTGAGCACGCAGCGCCTGTCAACATAGGCGACGCATCGAAGCGCTCCGGCGTGAGCGCCAAGATGATTCGACACTACGAATCGCTGAATCTGCTCGCCAGCGTCGCCCGCAGCGACAACGGTTACCGCAAATACAGCGAGCGCGACATTCACACGCTCCGCTTCATCAAACGCGCCCGCGATTTGGGCTTTTCAATGGCCGAAATCGCGGAGCTCGTGAGCCTGTGGCTCAACCGCCGCCGCGCCAGCGCCAGCGTCAAGCGCATCGCACAAGCCCACGCCGACGACCTGACCCGACGCATCGGTGAGATGCAGGCGATGCAGCAGGCGCTGACGAATTTGATTCACTGCTGTCACGGCGATCAGCGGCCGGATTGCCCGATATTGGAAGATTTGGCGGGTAGTGCGCAGTTAGCGCAGTAGCGTCATCCCGGCGCGCTTGGCTGCGCGTGTGTCGAAGGTCACCGTGGCGCTGCAACCCACGCTCTCGCCCAAGATCGCGACGAGGCAATCCTGAAAATCGGCGCGTCGGTCACGCGATGCCGTGACTGCGCGAGCAACGGCAACGCGTTCTGCGATTTCGAGGGCTTCTACTGCCAGCAAATCCTCAACCACCGCCATTTGTTGCTCTGCGTTGAAACCGTACAGCGAGTCCAGGACCCACACAATTTCAAGCAATGTAACGAGGCTGACGTAACCGGGTTGCGCCGCTGAAATTTCGTCGCGCATGAAGCGCAGCGCACGAGCCGACTGCCGCGCATCATCTTTCAACAGGAAGCGCAGCAGGACGTTGGTGTCAATGCCAATCATGCGCCGAAGCGCTTCTTCATGCGGTTGCGAATTGCGGTGTCAATGTCGTCAAGGCTGCGCGGCTGCGTGACCAGATGCGCATATTTGCCGTGCAGCGTCATCACCGACTGCCGCCGGGGCACGATCTCGAAGCCGTTCAGCGAACGAACGAAATCAATCTTGTCACCCGCAGAAAGCCCCAGCGCATCACGAACCGCAGCCGGAATCGTGATTTGGCTTTTGCTTGAAATGGTGGCGGTGTGGGCGCTCATTGCTTGGTTCCTTACGATGGGTAAGGAGAATAGCACGAACGTAGGGTGCCGCACCATAGTGCGCACCACTTTCGTAAGATGGCGAATGGTTTTGTTGCCACGGCGGTGCGCATTTTGATACGCACCCTACTTCACTAAGTCACTACAAGATCGCCTTATGCCTTTGCGACATCTTCCATAGCCTTGAGCCATCGTTCTTGCTCTGCGTTCAGCGGATGTTTGCGGAACTGTTGCAGGAGCACTCGGGCGTGTTGCCACGAGATATCGACTTCGTTTGTCGATTGCCACTCGAATGAATTCTCATGGCGGAACTCTAGTCTCTCAAATACAGTAGGTTTCGAATAGCCACATCGCTTGCGAAGCCCTTCAGAATCGACTTGGAAGACTACGGGGAAGTGCAGGCAATACTTCGATCCATGGGGACCAAGGAATGAGGCTTCACGCGAGCCGCCGTCGCGGATCATTTCAACGTAGTTGATTGCACTCACCGGTGGAAGCATGCGACGCCTAAATTTGTTTGGTAGTCAATTTTGCGGCATAACACCGCCAATGCGGCCTTACGCAGCACACGCCCCTTCTGCCCGCTCCGAAGCGCGGAGCGTTGTGCGGTCGTAGACGCGTCGTCGGCACACACTGTGCGTAGCGTCAGCGAAGCTTTCGTGTGACGTTGACGCGTCCTGCACAACGCGAGCACTGGAGGATCAGGCGGGCAGCAGGGGCTAGCCTTTTGGTTACTTTTGGGCAATGCCAAAAGTGACTCGCTGTCAGGCGAAATTGTCCTTGGCAAACGAGTCAAATCATTCGACCGCAGCCTCACCCTAACCCTCTCCCGCGAGGGGAGAGGGGACTGGTTTGACGCTTCGCGTGGTTTACGAACTGTATCCCCGACATCGTCGATGACGCCGGGAGGCGTTACTTCTTCTTAACCGGCGGCAAGTCCGTACAAACCCCTTCCCAAACCTCCGCCGCCATCCCCACACTCTCACCCAGCGTCGGATGCGGGTGAATCGTCTTGGCGATGTCGATGGCGTCTGCGCCCATTTCTACTGCGAGACACACTTCACCAATCAAATCACCCGCATGGGTGCCGACGATGCCGCCGCCGATGATGCGGTGGGTTTCGTCGTCGAAGATGAGCTTGGTGAAGCCTTCATCGCGACCGTTGGCGATGGCGCGACCACTGGCGGCCCACGGGAATTTGCCGACGCTGTATTTGATGCCTTGCGCCTTGCATTCGTCTTCGGTTTTGCCTGCCCAGGCGACCTCGGGGTCGGTGTAGGCGACGCTTGGGATTTGTCGTGCG
>JAYWAQ010000022.1:0-2666 GCA_043782305.1 Burkholderiales bacterium | reverse complement strand
GGGCTCGGTTCGTTCATCAGTGCACAGCCCGCGTCGCGTCTGAAGACGTTTTCTTCGGCAGAAAATATTGCCTCCTACATGCGCTGCCAGGAGGTTCGAATTTCGCTGGAGGGCGATGCGGCGCGCTTCGCTGCGTTACGACGAACCAGCGAGCAGATGGCAATCATCGACGCCGCCCACGAGCGCTTCGCACTATCGGCCACCCAAGGCAAGATGAACGCTGAAGAGGATTTGGCCTTTCACAAGAGCATCACCGACGCGACAGGCAACGAATTTTTTCGCGATGTGCTGGAGAGCACGCATGAGGCGCTCTCCGGTTTCATGCGGCTGTCGATCAGCCTGACGCGCACTGGTTCAGCACGTCGCGCGCAAAAAGTTCTGGAAGAACACACGGCCATTGTCGAAGCGATTCGAGCGAATGACGGCGATCGGGCGCGCGTTGCAATGCAGTTTCATCTGGATCAGGCGAGGCAGCGACTCATCAACCGCGACCGGGATGCTTGATTGGGGTTTGCGAAAGCGAAGTGGCGGGCGAGTGTCGGCTTTTAGCTGAAATCAAGCCTGATAATGGGCTAGCAGCGCAAATTGATCCAAGTCGACTTGTTCGTTTATGTCGCGTTAGCCCACATGCAGTCAATACTTCCGGAAAAAGCTGTAGCGCGCGGAAACGCTAAACCTCCAGCCATTCCTTGCGAATGTTGGCGTCAGCCTTCAGCTCTGCCGGTGTTCCTTCAAACACAATCCGGCGATCACCCATTACGTACACACGATCCGAGATTTGCAGCGCAATCGCGAGTTTTTGTTCGACCAGCACGACGCAGATGCCGCGTCGCTTCAGTTCCATCAGATATTCCGCCACCAGCTGCACGATTGCAGGCGCAAGCCCTTCGGTCGGCTCGTCGATCATGATGAGGTCCGGGTCGCCCATGAGCGTGCGGCAGAGCGTCAACATCTGCTGCTCGCCCCCCGAGAGCACGCCCGCTTCCGTGTGCTGGCGTTCGCGCAAACGCGGGAACATTTTGTACATGTCCTCGAACGACCAGCGGTTTGGTTTTTTGCCGCCTTTTTCACCGAGCATCAGGTTCTGATGCACAGTGAGTTTCGGGAAAATATCGCGGCTTTCGGGGACGTAACCGAGGCCCAGATGCGCGATCTCGTAGGCTTTCATACCGAGAATATTTTTGCCGCGCCAGAGCACTTCGCCGCTGTTGTCGACCATGCCCATGATGGCCTTGACCGCCGTCGACCGCCCTGCGCCATTGCGCCCCAACAGCGCGACGATTTCGCCTTCGCGGACGTGCAGGTTGACGCCTTGCAGAATGTGGCTCTTGCCGTAAAACGCGTTTAGCTCTTTGACTTCAAGCGCGATTTTTGAGTTGATGGGGCTCGTCATGCGTGCGCTCCTTCCGCGTCGAGAACCGCGCCCAGATAAGCCTCTTTTACCTTCGGATCGGCGCGCACTTTGTCCGGCGTGTCAAACGCGATGACTTCGCCATAGACAAGCACGGCGATGCGGTCGGCGAGACCGAACACCACGCCCATATCGTGTTCAACGGTGAGCAGCGTTTTGCCGACCGTGACCTTACGAATGAGATGTACGAAACGATCCGTTTCCGAATGACTCATGCCGGCGGTCGGCTCGTCCAGAAGAATCACATCTCCGCCACCGGCAATCGTCAAACCGACCTCCAGAGCACGTTGCTCGGAGTAGGTCAAAAGCGACGCAGGCACATCGCGGCGACGTTTCAACTCGAGCGACGCCATTAATGCCTCGGTTCGATCATTCAACTCGTCAAGCTTAGACAGTGGCTTCCAGAAACTGTACTTTTGTCCGCTGGAAAAGAGCGCCGCACAGCGCAGGTTTTCGAACACGGACAGTCGCGAGAAGATGTTGGTAATCTGAAAACTGCGTGCCAATCCGCGGCGGCTGATCTCGTACGGACGCTGCCCGATGATCTCGTTGCCGTGCAGTTTTATGCTGCCGCTGGTGGGCTCAAAGCGCCCGCTGATGAGGTTGAACAGCGTGCTCTTGCCAGCGCCGTTCGGGCCGATCACGGCGACGCGCTCGCCCTTGTTTACCGCGAGATTGACGCCACGAATGATGGCCGTTTTGCCAAAGCTTTTCGTAACGTTTGCGAGTTCTAGTGCGTAGGTGCTCATACGATGGCTGCCTCCGCCTTTTTGATCGCCTCTGCGATTCGCTCTTCGCCTTCGCCCCAAACTTTATTGAATTTCCGGCGCCAAATCTCAAAACAAATTCCGCCGACCACTAGCACCACGGCGGCGATCAGCCATGACGTCAATTGCGATGCATCCATCGGAATTCGGCCAATGGTCACAACACTGCCAGAGCCCGCAGCGACTTGAATTTGATACGCCATTTCAACGATGGCGGCAAAACCCCAAAGCGCGATCAGACCGAAGAACAGCATGCCTGCATACGGCCAGCGCATCTTGCGCCATTCGCCGTATTTGACGCGGCGCAGGTTGAGCATCAGCAACGCCGAAATGCCGCCCGGAGCAAACACGACCATGATCAGAAACACAATGCCCACATAGAGCTGCCACGCCTTGGTTAACTCGGAGAGCACGACCAGCGAAAAAATCAGCAATACCGCGCCAATGATCGGCCCGAAGAAGAATCCAACACCACCCAAAAAGGTAAA
>JAYWAQ010000021.1:0-2668 GCA_043782305.1 Burkholderiales bacterium | reverse complement strand
AGCCAAGTCTACCGGCGCTCGCCGCTACCTTAATCGTGCGCCGACGGCCGTCGGCGATGCGTACACCATTGCCTGCAGCGCTGCCGCGACCTTCAACGTACTCGCGAACGATACCGATCCGGATGGTGATGCATTGACGATCACCAGCGTGTCAACGCCGGGCAAGGGCACGGCGGCGATAGTGGCAGGTCGCATTGTGTATACGCCAGCCGCAAGCACGTGTACTGGAACGACCGATAGCTTCACCTACGCCATCTCGGACGGTCGCGGCGGCAGTTCGACAGCCACCGTGGGCGTGACCATTAACGCGGCACCGGTGGTGGTTCCGCCAGTACCTGTCAACAATCCGCCAGTTGCAGTAAACGACGTTTTCATTGTGCCGTGCAAAACGTCCACTTTGCTCGATGTACTGGCCAACGATAGTGACAAGGACGGCGACTCGCTGACAATTACATCGATCACGCAACCGTCAAAAGCGGGTATTTCGATTGGGCCCAATGGCAAGACACTGATCTACAACCCGACCGAAGTCTGCTTCGTTAGCGACACATTCACCTACACCATCAGCGATGGCAAAGGCGGCAAGGCAACCGCAACAGTGACATTGATTGATCCGTGATTCTTTGTGATTGATTAGCGACACCATGCAGTAGAAAATGGGTCACTTCGGTGACCCATTTTTTTTGTCGGATTTTCGCGCACTGCTTTCAATTAAAGGACATCCGTAAAGTTGAAACAAATACTTGTCGTTCATCATTCCGTCAGCGGCGGAACACGCGCGATGGTCAGTGCGTTTTGTAGCGGTGCAAACAGCGCTGAGAGTGTTGCTGCGCTCACGCGTTCAGCCGGTGTAGCTACGGTGAAAGAAGTGCAGCGCGCCGACGCGCTGGTCATCGCCACGCCTGAGAATTTTGGCTACATGGCCGGCTCGGTCAAGGAGTTTTTTGATCGTACGTTTTACGCCTGCATGGCGGATACGACGCCGCTCGGCGGAGGCAGCGCGAGTCTGGTCGCTGGAAGGCCTTATTCAGTGCTGGTGTGCGCTGGCAACGACGGCTCGGGCGCCATGCAAAGCGTAGATCGCATCATCACGGGTTGGCGTATGCGTAAAGTGCATCCGGGCGTCATCGCGCGCCGCATAGGGGGCGAGGCAGGCTCATCGCGCGGCGGGTTGCGCGATGAGGATTTAGAGGCGTGTAACGAATTGGGTCAGCTGTTCGCCGAAGGGCTGGCGATGGGGGCGCTGTAGGCGCGGTGCAGGACTATTTCCAGCTGGATTTATTCACTGCCTGCATGACGCCTGCACCGAAGCTGGCCCCAATGCGCCGCGCAAATTTATCAAACGTATTTTCCTCGACCGTGTAGTCCACCAAATCTTCAGCCTTAACCACATCGCGGGCCACACTGCCAACCGAGCCGACTGCGTCAACTAACCCAATGTCAATTGCCTTGTTGCCGCTCCAGATCAATCCGCTGAACAGTCCGGGCGTAGCGTCCTTCAACCGCGTACCGCGACCGTCTTTGACCGCCTTAATGAACTGCTGATGCACGTCGGCGAGCATCGCCTCCAGATGCGATTTGTGCTCGGGTTTCATCGGGGAAAATGGATCCATGAAAGCCTTGTTTTCACCTGCCGTGACAGTGCGATTCTCAATACCTAACTTCTCCATCGCTTTGTCCGCGCCGAAGCCTTGATAGATGACGCCAATTGAGCCTATCAGACTGGACGGGTCAACGTAAATCTTGTCAGCCGCAGCAGCGACGTAATAGCCGCCGGATGCGCACAATTCATCGACTACCACGTACAACGGCTTCTCGGGATTGTCTTTGCGCAATCGCTTGATCTCGCTGTAGATGCGCGCGGATTGAACAGGCGAGCCGCCGGGGCTATTGATATTCAGAATTACAGCCACGCTGTCGGTGTCTTTAAACGCTGCCGCCAGCGCAGCATTGATGTTTTCAGCGCTCGCCTTGCCGCCATCCGAAATTTCACCTTCCAGCTTCACCAGCGCCGTATGCCGGCCGAGGCTGTCGTTTGCAGACATGCCGTGCCCGATCCAGCCGTTAAACCAGGCGAAGACGAGCGCCGCGAACGCGATCCACAGCAGCTTGAAAAAGACCGACCAGCGACGCCTGGCGGCCTGTTCACGCACATTTGCAAGCGCCAGTTTGCTAACGAGTTCGCGTTCCCAGCCGGGTTGTGAGGGCAGTTGATCCATGAGTTTCTAATCGAAAAATTTATGCGTGCAATTCAAGATAGGTGCGCAGCGCAGATACCGAATCTACCAGTGTTAGCTTACGGTGACCGTGCAAAAGCTCCGGATGGTGCGCGCCGTAGGTCACGCCAATCGCGGCGGCACCCGCGTTTTCGGCGAGTTGCAGGTCGTGTGTGGTGTCGCCAATCATCACGGTGTCGGCGGCAGTCATGCCGGTTTCGTCGAATAGCGCGTTCAACATGCCAGGATGGGGTTTGGCGAAGCCCTCATCCCCGCAGCGAGACGCGACGAAAAATTCGCGCAACCCCAACGTCTCGAACGCGCGATCAAGACCTTTCCGCGATTTGCCCGTTGCAACGGCCAGCCAATGACCCCGCGACTTAAGGGAATCGAGCATCTCCGTCACGCCGTCAAACAGAAAAATCTCGTTCTCGCCCGCCATGAAATGATGC
>JAYWAQ010000020.1:0-2670 GCA_043782305.1 Burkholderiales bacterium | reverse complement strand
GTCGGCGCGCCGCTCAAGGGGCGTGTGCTGATTGTGGATGACGTCATCACGGCAGGCACGAGCGTAAGGGAGTCGGTCGCGATCATCCGCGCGGCAGGGGCCACGCCAGCGGGCGTTCTGATCATGATTGACCGAATGGAGCGCGGGGCTGGCACGCTCTCTGCTGTACAAGATGTGGAAGCGCAGTTTGGTATCCCCGTGATTGCCATTGCTTCGCTTCCGGATGTGCTTTCGCTGGTTAGTGCCACCGCTGCACTGGCTGAGCACAAACAAAAGATAGAGGTGTATCGGGAAACGTATGGGGTGGTCGATTAGTCGCTTGCGCAATATTCAAAGTATGAGTAGGCGACGGCATAAGTCGCTGGCTGTGACCTGCGCGCTCGTTGTTGCAACGGGCTTCACAGGTCACAGTCAGGCGCAGCTCTTCAAGTGGGTCGACGAAAACGGCAAGGTGCAATACAGCGATACCGTGCCGCCCGCAGCCGTTGATCGTGCGCGCAAAGAGCTGCGCAGCGATGGCACCATCAAGCAGGAAACCCAGCGCGCCGCGACCGCCGAAGAGCGTCGACTTGCCGCGCTGAAAGCGGTGGAAGATGCCAAGCTTAAAGTCATTCAGGACGAGCGTGACCGCAAGGACAAGGCGCTCTTGTCCACCTATAGCGACCTTGCGGACTTTGACCGTGTACGGGATCGCGCGCTGGCTATTATGGACGCCGAGTATGAGGCGCTCACCGTGCGCGAAACTCTGCTGAAAAAAGTGATCGCGATGCCGCCCGGTTCGCCGCCGATGGTGTTGCCCGCGCCGCCTGCTCCACCGCCGCCACCCGCGCCACCGCCTGTGGCGGGCAAACCGCCTCCGCCCAAACCCGCGCCGCCCAAACCGATCACGATTACGCAGACTGAAGCGCGGGCTGAACTGCCGCGGCTGGTTGATTCGATGGGGCGCAAAAAGCGTGATCGAGAAGACGCTACGGCGCTGTACGCCAAAGAGCGGGTGCGGCTTGCGAGTTTGATTGCAGCGAACGATGCGGTGGTCAACAATGGGCAACCGAAACCTCCGGTTGCTCCTGCAGTACCGGTTCGCAAGTAAACCCGGAAACAGCTTTTCTCTGAAATGACGGTATAGATGGGGCTGATGCCGATTTGCGGCAAAAGTCGACTTTGATTGTTTTTCCGCTCTAGCCCCTGTTTAGTCGACGTTTCGCGATCAAGCTGATCGAACGCTGCCAACGCCGCTATCCTTCTTCATCATGAAGATTGCATTTCACCTGGACCCGCTCGCCAAATTAAAGGCGTACAAAGACACCTCTGTCGCCATGATGCGCGCCGCGCAGGCTCGAGGTCACACGCTGTTTGCCATTGAGCCCGGTAACGTGTTCAGCCGTAATGGCGTCGTGCAGGCCAATCCGCTGCAAATCTCCGTCAACGACGACGACAGCGCATGGTTCGACGCGAACGCACTGCCAGTGACGCCGCTCTCGAAGTTTGACGCCATCATCGAGCGCAAAGATCCGCCGTTCGATATGGAGTACGTCTATCACACGTATCTTTTCGAGCGCGCCTGCGATCAGGGTGCGCGCGTGTTCAACCGCCCCGGCGCAATTCGCGACAACAACGAAAAGATGGCGATTCTGAAACACCCGGACATGATTGCGCCGACTGTGGTCACGCGTTCAGCCGAGGTCCTTCGGCAGTTCGTTGCCGAACACAAAGACGCCATTTTCAAACCGCTCGACGGCATGGGCGGCAGTGGCATTTTCCGTGTGCGCGAAAGCGATGCCAATTTGAACGTCATCATCGAAACCCTGACGCAGCTTGGCACGCAGAGCATGATGGCGCAACGCTATCTGCCGGAAATCGTCGACGGCGACAAACGGATCCTTCTAATCGCGGGCGAAGTCGTGCCGTTTGCGCTGGCGCGCATTCCCATGATCGGCGAAACGCGCGGCAATATGGCTGCCGGTGGCCGCCCGGAAGCGCGTCCGTTCACCGAATCCGACAAGCGAATTGCTGAGACGATGGCCAGGCGGCTGTGGGCGGAAGGCTTATTCCTTGTGGGTCTTGACGTGATTGGCGACAAAGTGACCGAGATCAACGTCACCAGCCCGACCGGCTTTGTCGAGATCAAGGCGCAGACCGGTTTTGACGTCGCGGATTTGTTTATTCGCAAACTAGAGTCAACCGTCAACGCGTGATTGACATTTTTGCGGCAGCGCAGCAAATTCCCTGATACCATCGCGCCTCGGGAGTCACAAAAGTGCCACATTAGAGGGCGCGATTGACTAAATTGCAGCCGAAATCAATGATGGCTGCGGGATGCGAGGGCTTTATGATCGGCATTCTCATTATTGCGCACGGAAATTTCGGTGATTCACTGATTCAGTGCATGACCCATGTCCTCGGAAAAAAGCCTGAGGGCATCGCCTCCATTCAGGTCGCGGGCACCGATTCTCCGCGTGAGCTCATGCCCTCGGCGCAACGCATGGTCAACGCGCTCGACGATGGCAGCGGGGTGCTCATCATCACCGACATCTTCGGCTCCAGCCCCTCGAATCTCGCCTGCAAATTGCTCGTGCCGGGCCACGTTGAAGCGGTCGCTGGCGCCAATGTGCCGATGCTCGTACGCGCCATCACCTATCGAGAGCGCAGCATGGACGTGTTGCTCAAACG
>JAYWAQ010000019.1:0-7413 GCA_043782305.1 Burkholderiales bacterium | reverse complement strand
TGCGCGCTCAGTCTCCTTTTCAACTCCGTTTTCTGCGACGTTGCTGTTCGAGCCAACGGAGACAAAGAGTTTTTTGCCATCAGCACTAGCGACTACGTTTTTTGTCCAGTGATGATTGAGCGTGCCACCCGGCAAATCAACGACCCTGGTTCCCGGCCCCGTGATACGCGTCTGGCCCGTCACGTAGGGAAAGCGAATAATTGAATCCGTATTGGCGACGTAAAAATTGCTGCCAATGAGCGCCATGCCAAAAGGTGAATTCAGACCCTCCAGAAATACGGATTTTGTTTCTGCAATGCCGTCGCCATCTGCGTCCCGCAACAGCGTGATGCGGTTTGCGGTGGGCGTGCCAGCACCGGCGCGTTTCATGAAGAGTTTCATGAATTGCCCCTTGATGCCGGACGTGTCGTCTGGCTTCGGCGGCGCATTGGTCTCAGCGATCAGTACATCGCCATTCGGCAGCACGTAAATCCAGCGCGGATGATCCAGTCCCTCGGCAAAGCGTGCAACCAACGTTCCGTCGGCGGCCACCGGTTTGCCGACGGCAGACCAGCCAATAGCAGTGGCGACATTAACGGTTGGAATAAGTGATTTAGTGGGTTCGGGCAGATGCGGGTTCGGGCCGGTGCCTGCGGCCACCGATAACGAGGCGGTCTCGGCGCAGCCCGCGAGCCAAAGCCCAAGCAAAACCACGAGACCAATGCCCTGAAGCAGCTGCAGCAATCGTCGTTGTGCAGGCAGGTCTGGTTCGGACGCCCGCTCCGATACCTCTTGCACCGGTTGGCGAAGACTTGAGTAGGAACTGACGCTGGCGGTGGGCGCATTCATGACGGCTATTTTTCAGTTTGCTGCTGACGAATTGTCTTGAAGTGAGGTTGCATCAGAACTAATCCAATGTCTGTGCGTTGTCGCACATTCAAATGCGCGTTACCCGCCTAGACTCTATGCACAAACCATCGTCACGGCGTTTCCAATGCGGTGTCAACGGCCATTCTGGTCACGGGGAAAATCTGATTAGTTTGCCGCACGATTTTTGACAGCCGCAACATGAGCCTCGTGACGTGAAAAGACCCTACAAGATATTTTTGTTCGCCATCGGTGGCCTATCGGCCGTCGTGCTGCTGATCGCCATTGCATTATTAGTCTTCTTTGACATCAATCGCTACAGACCAGATGTTGAGGCGAAGCTGTCAAGCGCGTTGGGAATGCAAGTCACCGTGGAAGGGAAACTGGGGCTCGCGCTCTCGCCTGGTTTGCGTGTCACGCTTCGAAATGTGCGCGTTCGCAATCACGACACTGAACTTGCTTTCGTTCAGGAAATTGATGCGGCGATCCCGTTTTCTGCGCTCTTGCAGGATGAGATTCGTCCCAGCACTCTTGCAACGAAGGGCGCACGCATCACCATTGATCGCAATCGCGCTGGTAAGTACAACTACGAAAAGTTACCGGCCGACATTCAGCGCTCCCGTCCGCTCAATCTGTCACACGTCGAGTTCACGGATCTATCGGTGGTGTATTCCGATCAACAACCTGATGACCGGCTTGAATTCAGTGGCTGCAGTGGCGCGCTGGCAGACGTGAGAAATCCGGGCGGTGAGCCAGTGCTGAAGCACTTGTCGCTTAACGGACAATTCAAATGCAGCGAACTCAAAGGTCCCGGACCCGACAAAAACCGGGTGGTGACAGACGTCAAAGTTACTGTCACTGCAAAGGCTGGCGTCTTTGATTTTGATCCTATTACAGTGCAGGCTTACGGCGGACTGGGATCGGCAAAGATCCACATGGATCGATCGCTCGATGTGCCGACACTGGCCATAACCGCCACACTGCCTAAATTTCGCGTTGAAGCATTGTTGAAACCCCCTGCATCCGGTAAGTCACTGAGCGGATTGTTGACCTTCTCCGCGAACCTCTCGATGCGGGGTGCCAATCGGCTTGCGATGCGTCAAAGTGCGCAAGGCGACATGTCGCTGTCCGGTGTGAACCTGAAGTTGAGTGGCGTCGATCTTGATCAGCAATTGCAGAAGTTTGAGTTGAGTCAAAGTCTGAATTTGCTTGACCTGAGTGCCCTGCTGTTCGTGGGACCGATCAGTCTGGTGGTGACCAAGGGAGTCGAACTTACGAGCCTCACCAGGCAAACTGGATCAAGCACGTCGATTCGATCCGTGGTCTCGTACTGGAAAGTTGACAAAGGTGTAGCTCATGCGGTCGACGTCGCCCTGACCACCAACGAAAATCGATTAGCGGTACAAGGCGATTTGAATTTCGTCAACGAACAGTATCAGGGGATTGTTGTTGCGCTCGTGGACGCGAGCGGATGTGCCAAAGCACGTCAGAAAGTCAGCGGCCCATTCAGCAAGCCGATCGCAGATCAATCAAATATTCTGTTGCCAGTGGGGTCGCTTCTGAAGCTGCTCGACAGCGCAAAGGCGCTCTTTTCCGGTGGGCGCGACAAGTGCGAGGTTTTTTACAGCGGTTCACTGCCATCGCCGAAGTAAAGCGCAATCAGTCGAGCCCAACGCTTATGTGTGTTACCGCACGGACTGATTGGTTGTGCGTTGTCAAACTTGTGGAGGCGAAGCTCGCTTTTTGGGCAGTACGGTGGTTTTATCGTGTCGGCTCAAAAGAGGCGACATTAATAACGTTTCGCTTGCTTGCATGGGAATTTTTGTGCGCACTCTTTCTCTTTGCGTAGGCCAGAATGACGACCAACATCAGTGCAGATTCAGCGAAACAGGTGGTGCTTTTTCTCGATGTCGATCCGGACAGAGCGCCAACACCAAGAAGTTTGGCTTACGCGGTATCCCGCAGCGCAAAGCAAAGGGTACTATCGGTGCCTTCCGTTACGTAAAACAAACAACACGACAGAAAGGCTGCCAGATCATCCATGAATAGCGAGTCGGTGCCAACCGACCCATTTGCGGTCGCGCAATCGGCGTGTGCCACGTGGAGCCGCATTGATGACGCGCTGTCGCCCATCATCGGACGTCGTGGCGTCGCAGGGCTCTATAAGCGCAGTCTGTCGTTGACGCGCGGAGCACACCCGGTATTGACGATGGTCTTTGACGGAGTGATTGTGCCAGGCGACTACTCAACTTTGCATCAGGCGCTGGCGCAACAATCGGCCACCGTTGCCATTGCGTCGAGCGATGCGCTGCTACAAACCTTCACTGATCTTTTATCCAAACTGATCGGGCCGTCGCTCACCGAGCGCTTGCTACGACCAATGCTGAACAACCCATTATCAAGCGGCGATGCCGTACAGGATGCGTCGCCATGATTATCGGCAAAGCAACCATCAACCGTTTGCGAACAGGGGTGCCGGGGCTAGACGAGGTACTCGGTGGTGGGCTCCCAGAATTTTCATGTAACCTGATTGCGGGACCACCGGGCTGCGGCAAGACCACGCTCGCGCATCAGATGATGTTCGCCTTGGCGACCGCCGATCGCCCCGCCCTTTATTTCACTGTGCTCGGTGAACCACCGATCAAAATGCTGCGCTATCAGCAGCAGTACGACTTCTTTGATCTCGACAAACTCAATCGATCCATCAGGTTTATCAATCTGGCCGACGATGCCGCTACCGGCAATCTTGAGAAGGTGCTGGCTCGTATCGTTGATGAAGTTGAGAAACATGAACCAGGAATGGTTTTTGTTGATTCGTTTCGCTCAGTGGTGCTGGCCGGTCAAAGCGAAGGCAATTCGTATATCACCCTGCAACATTTCATCCAGAACCTCGGTATCCTGATGACGAGTTGGCAGGCCACGACATTTCTGATTGGTGAATATTTCACGGAGAGCGATCCGAATCCGATTTTTACGGTCGCGGACGGACTGATCTGGATGCGCCAAAGTGTTCTCGGCGACTCAGTGGTTCGCAAGTTGGAAATCATGAAGATGCGCGGACAGCCTTCGTTGCTGGGTCGACACACATTTCGCATGAGCAGCGCCGGGATTCATGTTTTCGCGCCACCGCAATTGGCTGTATCCACTGAACCGGATGTGCAGTCGTCGACACGTGCGCGTTTGCCGATGGGTGTGGCAGGGCTTGACGCGATGATGGGCGGCGGATTGACGCGCGGCTATTCGCTCTTGGTAGCCGGTCCCTCCGGCTCGGGCAAAAGCATTTTGGCTGCGGCGTTTCTGGCGGAAGGTGCGCGCCAGGGCGAGACTGGCGTCATCGCGGCGTTTGAGCAGAGGCCCAATGCATCGCGTGGCCGTGTACTCGCTGGCTTGATAGAAAGCGGGCGTATCGGCGTCGTCGATACGCGGGCGCCGGGGCTCTCGGTTGACGAAATCGCCAAGTTGTTGATTGACGAGATTTCGCGCCTGAAGGCCAGTCGCGTGGTGATCGATTCGTTGTCGGGATTCGAGCTGGCATTGGCTCCGAACTTCCGCAGCGAATTTCGGGAGGCGCTGTCGCGCATGGTGTCGGCGCTGGCGCGAACCGGGGCGACCGTGCTGATGACCTCCGAGCTTGAAGATCGATACACCGACCTGCGGTTCAGCCCGTACGGCACTGCGTTTTTGACCGATGCGATCATCGTACAGCGCTATGTCGAGCTTGACTCGAAATTGCAACGCGTGATGGCCGTGGTGAAGGTACGAGCCAGCGCCCACGCCAGCGAGCTTCGCCTGTTCGAGATCGACGATGACGGGATTAAACTGGGCGAGCCATTGATGGGCTATGAAGGATTGTTGGGCGGCGCGCCGACCCGACGCCCCACAGCGATAGATAACCCCCTTGATCGGAAAATTGTTGCCGCCACGCCCAAGCTTGCGTTGCTGGAAGAGGAGGCGAGTCGACTGCGCGGGGAATTGACTGTCCCGCGACGTACGCTGATTGAGGAGACGCGCGCCGACAGCGCCGGTCGATCCGCTCAGATGTTGGAGGCCAATGAGCAATTGGTGCTGGCTGCATTGCATTCTGATCATATCGCCGAGACTGCGGTCAGCGAGCTTTTCGGACTAACCAACACGGTTCAGCGCGACGGCCTTACAAACACGCCCAATCGCCCGCTGATGATCGACCGCATGGAGCACGCCATCGATATGGCGCAGCGTGGCGATATGCGGCTTGCCGTATTGTTTCTCGACCTTGATCAGTTCAAGAAAATCAACGATACGCATGGGCATGTGGTCGGTGACGAAGTACTGAAATTGGTCGCTCGACGGCTTGAGGCCAGCGTGCGAGCGTCCGATACCGTGAGTCGATTCGGAGGTGACGAATTTGTTGTATTACTAACCGAAATATTGCATGCATCCGACGCTGAGCTCGCTGCGGTGAACATGCTGGCCGCCATCGCTGCTCCCAGCCGCGTCAATGGCGGAACCGTCCAGTTATCGGCGAGCGTTGGTATCGCGGTCTATCCAGACGACGGCATTGACGCGGCTACGCTCATCAGCCGCGCCGACCAAGCGATGTATCGCGCCAAACGTCAGGGCGGTGGTGGCTTTGAGCACGCAGTTTCTCTGCCCACCAATTTGCCCCCGGAATAGGACTTGGCAATGCGGCCCGAGCGCCTGGAGCGCTCAATGTGTCGCTATTTGAATCCCAACCTCAACGTCGTGATCCTGCCGGTCATCGACCAGCGTGATCACCGCCTCTGACTGCGCTACGCCGTCAATCGTCACCGAAGTCACCGGTATTGGGTGCGACGGTGTCGGGTTCGCTTCAGACGCAGCAATTTCAATCTGGCGTACGGCGATCATGTAGAAGGTTTCGCGGTATCGATACCGCAGTGTGAACTGCTTCCATTCGGGAGGAAGACACGGCGTAAAGTGCAGCTTGTTTGCCTGAATGCGCAGGCCTAGAAGTGATTCAAGAATGAAGCGATACATCCAGCCCGCCGAACCTGTGTACCAGGTCCAGCCGCCGCGACCTGTGTGCGGCGCGACGGCATACACATCCGCAGCGATGACATATGGCTCGACCTTGTAGGTTGCGATAGTGGCATCGGTTTGGCCATGATTGATCGGGTTGATCATGTTGAACAATTCCCATGTGCGCGCCTTGTCACCTAACGCGGCAAATGCCATCGCGGCCCAGATCGCACCATGCGTGTATTGGCCGCCGTTTTCGCGTACACCTGGCACATACCCTTTGATATAGCCGGGATTCAATGCGGACTTGTCAAACGGTGGATCGAGCAGCTGAATTAAGGCAGCGTCCTTGCGGACCAAACGTTGATCAAGCGATGCCATCGCCGTATGCGCATGCGCGGCTTCGCCCGCGCCGGAGAGCACTGACCAGCTCTGGGAGATCGAATCGATCTGACACTCGGGATTGGTATGTGATCCCAGCGGTGTTCCATCGTCAAAGTAGGCGCGTCGATACCATTCGCCGTCCCAGCCGTGCTGCTCGATATTGCGTTGCAACTGATCGGCTTCTGTTTTGCAGCGGTCCGCGAAGGGAGCGTCACCGTAGTCGCGCGCAAGTCCGGCGAATTGGGTGAGTGTGTCGTAGAGGAAGAATGCAAGCCACACACTTTCACCTTTGCCCTGCATGCCCACCAGATTCATCCCGTCGTTCCAGTCGCCAGAGCCCATGAGCGGCAGGCCGTGCGGCCCAAAACGCAGCCCACGCAAAATCGCACGCACGCAGTGCTGATACAAGCTCACCTTAACCTCTGATCGAAGCGGCAGGTCGTAGTAAGAGTCGTCTTCGGGATTGACCGGACGCCCTTCCAGTGAGCTAACCATCTCGTCAAGGACGCCGGTGTCACCGGTGCTCTGAACATAGCGACAAGTGGCCTGTGCCAGCCACAGGAAATCGTCCGAACAATGCGTGCGAACCCCGCGCCCCGACGGTGGATGCCACCAGTGTTGAACGTCGCCTTCGACGAACTGGCGTGAAGCACACAGCAGTATTTGTGCGCGCAGCATCAGGGGCTCAGCATGCACTAGCGCCATCGTGTCTTGAAGTTGATCACGAAAACCGTAAGCGCCACCCGATTGATAAAAGCCACTGCGAGCCCACAGTCGACAGCTGATGACCTGATAGAGCAACCAGCCGTTTGCCAGCACATTGAGCGCCGGGTCGGGCGTATCGACTCGCACGGCACCCAACGCGTCGCTCCAATACTCGCGAACGGTTACCAGCGCGTTATGGGCGGCACCCGGGCCGCGCAACAGCAGCACCCGCTCGCTCGTATCGTCCCGACCACGTTGTCCGGCCGCCCCGAGGCGGAATATGATTTCGCGTTCATGCCCGTCGGCCAGTGTAAATGGAACCTGTATCGCCGCGCAGGGATCCATGCCTGCGCCGATCCTGTTCGATAAGCACATGCGACTCATTGCAGCTGGCGATCCAGAAGTGCCATTGCGCCCAATGAATTCGTTGCGATCACCCGTCATGGTCACGTTAACGGCTGTAGTCGCTTCGTCTGCATCAAAGTACACCATGCGGTCGGA
>JAYWAQ010000018.1:0-2680 GCA_043782305.1 Burkholderiales bacterium | reverse complement strand
ATGACCGGGCGAAACCTCAAAATAAAATCGACCTTCATCGAGCAGGCATTCTGGTTTGGTCGGGCGCGTCGTGAGGAAATCGAGAATCGCAAAAAAGTTGAAGAAATCATTGACTTCCTGCAACTGCAATCAGTGCGCAAAACACCCGTCGCGCGCTTACCGTACGGCATCAAGAAGCGTGTCGAACTGGCACGCGCGTTGGCGGCAGAGCCCACCATGCTGCTGTTAGACGAGCCGATGGCGGGCATGAACGTGGAAGAGAAGCAGGATATGTGTCGCTTCGTGCTCGACACGAACGATCAGTTCGGCACCACGATTGTCCTGATCGAACATGACATGGGTGTGGTGATGGACATCTCGGATCGCGTGGTGGTGCTCGACTACGGCAAGAAAATTGGCGACGGCACGCCCGATGAAGTCCGCAACAATCCCGACGTGATCAAAGCCTATCTGGGGGCGCATTAGTCATGGAAATGCTCCTTAAATTTCTGGAAGTCCTGATCAGCGGGTTGCTGTCCGGCGTGATGTATTCACTCGTGGCGCTGGGCTTTGTGTTGATTTACAAAGCCTCCGGCGTGTTCAACTTTGCACAAGGCGCAATGGTGTTTTTCGCGGCGCTGACGACAGTGGGCATCACCGAGAAATTCGGCGTGCCGCTTTGGGTAGCGATTCCGATCACCATCGTCGTGATGGCACTTCTGGGCATGGTGATCGAGAAGTTTGTGCTGCGACCGTTGGTCAATCAGCACGACATCACGCTGTTCATGGCGACTATCGGTCTGACATTTTTCATCGAAGGGCTCGCGCAACTGGTTTGGGGATCGACGGTTCGTCCCCTGGAGTTGGGTATTCCGGATGTCCCGATTGAATGGTTGCTCGACAAAGCGGGCATGTTCATTTCGCTGTTCGATCTGATTGCCGCGGTCATTTGTGCAATCCTCGTCACCGCACTTGCGCTGTTGTTCAATAAAACGAAGATTGGCCGTGCACTGCGCGCGGTCGCCGACGATCATCAGGCCGCGCTGACGGTGGGCATTCCGCTGCATCACGTCTGGGGCATTGTGTGGGCGGTGGCGGGCTTTATCGCGCTGGTCGCGGGCTTGTTGTGGGGTTCCAGAAACGGCGTGCAGTTTGCGCTGACGTTTGTTGCGCTCAAGGCGTTGCCGGTGCTAATTCTCGGCGGCTTCACGTCGGTGCCCGGTGCCATTGTCGGCGGCCTGATTATTGGTGCCACCGAGAAGCTTGCAGAGGTTTACATCGGCCCGCTCGTTGGCGGTGGCATTGAAGGTTGGTTCCCGTATGTGCTGGCACTTCTCTTTTTGCTGGTACGGCCCGAGGGGCTGTTCGGTGAAAAAATTATTCGTCGTATTTGATCGGGCACGCGAAATATCATGATCTATAGAGAAGCCGGTCAATACAAAACCACCTACCTGAACGACGCGCAAATCTTTCCGATTGCGCAGGATCGCATCGCAGTGGCGCTGCTGCTCGTTGTCGCGTTTGTCGCGATTCCGCTGTTTGCAACGCCCTATATTTTTTCTGGCATTCTGATTCCGTTTTTGATTCTGGCGCTGGCCACATTGGGCCTCAACATCCTCACCGGTTACGCGGGTCAGATTTCGCTGGGCACCGCAGCATTCATGGCCGTTGGCGCTTTCGGGAGCTACAACTTTATGCTGCGTGTACCCGGGATGCCGGTGCTGCTGGCCTTCGTGCTGGGCGGCATTTGTGCGGCGCTGGTGGGCATTGTGTTCGGTCTACCAAGCCTGCGGATTCGCGGCTTCTATCTGGCTGCGTCGACGCTGGCGACGCAGTTCTTCGTCGTGTGGTGTCTGACCAAAGTGCCGTGGTTCACGAACAATTCGTCGTCGGGCGTGATCACGGCGCAGCAGGTCGAAATTCTGGGATTCAAGTTTGAGACACCGCAGCAGAAATATTTGCTCGTGCTTGCGGTCGTTGCCGTCATGGCACTGCTCGCGAAGAACATGGTGCGCTCAACCGTGGGCCGCTCGTGGATGGCGGTGCGCGACATGGACGTCGCGGCCGAAGTCATTGGCTTTCGGATCATGAAAACCAAGTTGACCGCCTTCGCCGTCAGTTCGTTTTACTGTGGCGTCGCCGGGGCGCTGTATGCGTTTTGCTACCTTGGCACGGTGGAGCCGGAGGCGTACAACCTTGATCTGTCGTTCCGCATTTTGTTTATGGTCATCATCGGGGGCCTAGGGTCAATCCTAGGTTCTTTCTTGGGCGCAGGGTTTATCGTGCTGCTTCCCATTTTTCTATCGGTCGTTGTGCATTACACCGGTCTGCCGAACTCCGTTACGTCCAATCTGGAACTCATGGTGTTCGGTGCGCTCATCATTTTCTTTTTGATTGTCGAACCGCACGGACTGGCGCGGCTATGGCAAATCGGCAAAGAGAAGCTGCGACTTTGGCCGTTCCCGCATTGACGTTACGTCACGTGATGCAACAAGCCATCACGCGAATACTTTCTCGTTACTCCCTTTCTCGTTACCGTTCGTTACTACATTCGCTTTACATAATTTAGGAGGTCTCATGAAATTTAAACTCGGCAAACTGCTGGCGGTTACCGCCGTCGCAGCGACCACAGCGCTGACCGGCTCGCTCGCCGCCGCGCAGGAGCAATTCGTTCCGCTGCTGTCCTATCGCGTCGGCCCGT
>JAYWAQ010000017.1:0-2681 GCA_043782305.1 Burkholderiales bacterium | reverse complement strand
TGGTGGTTTAAGTTCGTCCGGGTTTCGGCGCTTTCGGTCATTGCAGTGGCGATGCTCTCCGGCTGCGGCTTTCAGCTCAGAGGTGCGGCCAATTACCCGTTCACGAGCGTCTACGTGCAGCGCCCCGCCTATTTCGGCGTCGCGACCATGAACATTGCCGGAACTGCCGCGCCGGTCGTGCCCGATGTCATCCTCGGGCTCTCAACCAACGGCGTGACGATCAAGGACAAGATCGAAGATGCCGATTTCGCGATCCGCTTTTTGCAGGTATTTTTCGACAAGCGTGTGCTCTCGCTCTCCGGTGGCGGTCGTGCGCGCGAGTTTGAACTCGAATACCGTGTTCGCTACGAATTCGTGGATGCGAAAGGTCGCGCCTGGGGCGAGCCGGGCGAGATCACCATTCGCCGTGACTTCTCGTTCGCTGAATCGCAGGCGCTGGCAAAAGAGGCGGAGGAGCGCCAGCTCACTCGCGATATGCAACTTGATGCGGCAGCGCAGATTTTGCGGCGTTTGCAGGCAGTCAAGCGCCCCGCCTAGTGCAAGTTTCTTCCGATCAACTGGCCGCTCGTTTGGGTGAGTCGCTCAAACCCGTCTACCTGATTCATGGCGAAGAAATTCTCACCAAGATTGAAGCCGCTGACGCCGTTCGCACCGCGGCGCGCAAGGCTGGCTACAGCGAGCGTGCGCACTTCATCGTTGAAGCGCATTTCGACTGGAGTCTGATCACGCAGTCGAGCGACAATCTGTCGCTCTTCGCCACGCTGCGTATCGTTGAAATCAGCATCAACACGGCAAAACCGTCGGCCGACGCTGGCGTTTTTTTTGCGAACATCGCGAACGATCCACCACCCGACACGCTGTTCATTTTGAACCTGCCGAAGCTGGATCGCGCCGCGACCGATTCCGCGTGGTTCATGGCCTGTGATCGTGCGGGCGTGACCGTCGCTGCGGCGCTGGTTGATCGTGATCAATTGCCGCGCTGGGTTAAGTCACGACTTGCCCTTGCAGGGTTTGACGCGAGCCGCGAAGTGATCGAATTGATCAGCGAACGATGCGAAGGAAACCTACTCGCCGCAAAGCAGGAAATCGAAAAACTGGCGCTGTTGGCCCCAGCAGGAAAACTGAGCGTTGAGGCCGTACTCGACGCTGTTACCGACGTCGCGCGCTACGACGTGAGCGAGCTGTCCGAAGCCTTTCTGCGTGGAGATCTCGCGCGCTACGGTCGCGTACTCGCGGGTTTGCAGGCCGAGGGAGAGCAAGCGCCCCGGTTGTCGTGGCAACTCGCGGAAGATGTGCACGCGTTGGGCAGCATTTTTATGGCGCGACGCGAAGGTGTGCCAATGATGCAAGCACTGCGCAACGCTCGGGTGTGGGGCAAGCGGCAGAAGGCGATGGAGCTCGCTGCGAGCCAGATTAACCCGCGACAGGTCGCGACACTACTTAAGTCATGCGCGATGCTGGATGCACAGAGTAAAGGCCAAGCCGCCGGGGATGCCTGGTTGACGCTTGCCGGGCTCGCAGCCTTGGCGCATGGGGCGCTGGCACTCTAATGTGCCGTCTCTGCAACGACCTGAATCACGTCAGCGATACGAGTGACGCCAGCGCTGCAATCGCCGCGGTCTCCGCGCGCAAAATCGTGCGGCCAATCCGTAATTTATGGTCGCAGCGATTTCGCAGCAGTTCGAGTTCGCCTGGCGCGAAGCCACCTTCGGGCCCAACAAATATCGATACTGCGTCCGCCGCGATTGAAGACGCGACCGTGTCACCTTCCGCATCTAGCAAAACCGTAGACTGACCTGCTAGCGACGAGAGCGCCTCTGCAAGCGTGACCGGCGCATGGATTTCAGGAATCTGATTACGCCCACATTGCTCACACGCAGCAATCAACACACCGCGCCAATGTTCAACGCGCTTACTCACATCGCCCGGGATGCGCTGCGAGCGCTCGGTGAATATGGGACGGATCGCTGAAACCCCCAACTCGCAGGTCTTTTGAATCATCCAGTCCATGCGGTCGTTGGCGATTAGCGCGGCACAAATCGTAATTTGCCTTGCTGATTCGCGCGCAATGGCGAGGTGTTCGCCGGTCTTCACAACGACTGCACGCTTGTCGATATGCGTCAGCGTTGCCGACGTTTCACCGCCACTTCCATCGAACAGTGTGATCGCGTCGCCTTCACGCAAGCGCAACACGCGAACATGTTGCGCGACGCGTGCGTCGAGTTCAAATTGAGCATTCTGCTGAACGGGTTCAGCGCAAAAGAAGCGCGGCATCAGGCAGCGTCCATGCTGTCGTTACTTCGCATTCGCAAATTTCCACAGCGCATCAAGCACCTGCCCCGGCGCTTCCGACAGCATGCTATGGCCTGCTTCCGCCAAAGTCTCTACCCGCGCATTCGGCAGTGCCGCGATCACACCCTGCGCACCTTTCGGCGAGGTCATCATGTCGCGAGCGCCGACCACAACGAGTGCTGGAACGAAAACAGTTTTCGCAGCATCAAGTCCCTCCGAATAGGCTTTGCAGGCAGCGAGGTCCGTGTGCAACACACCCCTATTCATCCGGCGCATAAGTGCAAGCGAGCTCCCCGGCAACCACATGCCGGGTACGGCGTGGCTATTGCCGAGCTGCGACGCTGGCGCAAACGACCACTCGATAATCATGCGACGCGCTTTGTCCTCAT
>JAYWAQ010000016.1:0-2689 GCA_043782305.1 Burkholderiales bacterium | reverse complement strand
ACGGTGTCGTCAAGGAAGTCAAGGTCAAGCTGGGTGACAAGGTTTCTGAAGGTGCAGTAGTCGTCGTTGTAGCTGCGGCAGGTGCCGCAGCAGCGTCTGCACCTGCCGCTGCACCGTCGTCTGCGCCCGCAGCCGTTGCACCGGCTGCCCCTGCGACCGTTCCAGCCGCAGTTCCCGTTGCCGCGCCCGCTAAAGCCGTTGCCGCTACCGGCGCGATCAACGAAGCAAGTTTCAGCAAGGCCCACGCATCCCCGTCCATCCGAAAGTTCGCGCGCGAGCTCGGCGTTGATCTGGGTCGCGTGAAAGCTACTGGCCCGAAAAACCGCGTGCTGCTGGAAGACGTGCAAGCGTTCGTGAAAGGCGTGATGTCTGCGCCGCCTGCGGTTGCCGCCGCGAGCAGTGGCGATTCCGGCGCGGCGCTTGGCCTGCTGCCTTGGCCAAAGGTGGACTTCACCAAATTTGGCGAGGTTGAGGCGAAACCCCTGTCGCGCATCAAGAAAATTTCCGGAGCAAATCTGCATCGCAACTGGGTGATGATTCCGCATGTCACCAACCATGATGAATGCGACATCACCGAGCTCGAAGCTTTCCGCGTTCAACTCAACAAGGAAAACGAAAAGAGCGGCGTCAAGATGACGATGCTCGCTTTCGTTATCAAAGCCTGCGTCGCGGGGTTGAAAAAGTTTCCGGATTTCAACGCATCGCTCGACGGCGACAACCTCGTCTACAAAAAGTATTTCAACATCGGCTTCGCGGCGGATACGCCAAACGGCCTCGTGGTGCCGGTGCTGAAAAATGCCGATCAAAAGGGCATCCTGCAAATCGCGCAAGAGATGACCGAGTTGTCACTCAAGGCGCGTGAAGGCAAGCTCGGCCCGTCCGACATGCAGGGCGGCTGCTTCTCGATCAGCTCACTGGGTGGCATCGGCGGCACGGCGTTCTCACCCATCATCAACGCACCTGAAGTCGCGATCCTTGGCCTTTCACGAGGCGAAATCAAGCCGAAGTGGAATGGCAAGGAGTTCATACCGAAGCTCATGCTGCCGCTCTCGCTCTCGTACGATCATCGCGTGATTGATGGCGCGTCGGCTGCGAGATTCAACGCGTATCTGGGCGCGCTGCTCGCCGACTTCCGCAGGATCGCGCTATGAGTACGGTTGAACTCAAAGTCCCGGACATCGGCGACTACTCGGACATCCCTGTCATCGAAGTTTTGGTGAAGGTGGGCGACACCGTGGCGAAAGAGCAATCGCTCGTCACGCTCGAATCGGACAAAGCCACGATGGAAGTGCCCGCTGATGCGGCGGGCGTGGTGAAAGAGATTCGTGTAAAGCTGGGTGATAAGGTGAGCATGGGGACCGTGGTGGCTGTGATTGAAGCTGCGGCTGCGCAGGGTTCTGCTCCCTCTCCCCTCGCGGGAGAGGGCGGGGGTGAGGGGGCGGCTGCCAAAGCAGCGCCAACTCCGACTCAACCAAACCCCTCATCCCAACCTTCTCCCGCAAGGGGAGAAGGGGCCAATCCAGTGGCGGCAGGCGCCTACACCGGCAAGCCCGACATCGAATGCGAAATGGTCGTGCTCGGTGCAGGCCCCGGTGGCTACAGCGCCGCCTTCCGCGCCGCCGATCTCGGCATGAAGACAGTGCTGATTGAGCGCTACTCCACGCTTGGTGGCGTGTGTCTCAACGTCGGCTGCATCCCGTCGAAAGCGCTGTTGCACACCGCGTCGATCATGGAAGAAGTGAAGTTGCTGGCCAAGCATGGCATCTCGTATGGCGAGCCGGTGGTTGAGATTGACAAGCTGCGCGACTTCAAAAACGGCGTGGTGAAAAAACTCACGGGCGGCCTTACCGGCATGGCCAAGGCGCGCAAGATTGACGTCGTGCGCGGCATCGGCAAATTCCTCGACGCCAATCACATCGAAGTTGAAGTCACCAGCGGTACTTCATGGGACGTGACCGGTGAGAAAAAAGTCGTCAAGTTCCAGAAGTGCATCATCGCGGCTGGCTCGCAAGCCGTGAAGCTGCCGTTCATGCCGGACGACCCGCGTGTGGTGGACTCCACCGGCGCGCTGCTGCTTGACGTCAAGCCCGAGCGCATGCTGGTCATCGGCGGCGGCATCATCGGCCTTGAAATGGCGACTGTCTATTCGTCACTCGGCGCAGGCATCGATGTCGTCGAAATGCTCGACTACGTGATGGCGGGTGCGGATCGCGATCTGGTGAAAGTCTGGGAGAAGGTCAACGCGCCGCGCTTCGACAACATGATGTTGAAAACGAAAACGGTTGGCGCAGAAGCGAAGAAAGACGGTATCTACGTCAGTTTCGAAGGTGAAAAAGCACCGAAAGAAGCGCAGCGCTATGACCTCGTGCTCGTCGCGGTCGGCCGCTCACCGAACGGCAAAAAGATCAATGCCGAAGCAGCAGGCGTCGCGGTCACAGATCGCGGTTTCATCAGCGTTGACAAGCAGATGCGCACCAACGTGCCGCACATTTTTGCCATCGGCGACATCATTGGCAACCCGATGCTCGCGCACAAGGCCGTGCATGAAGGTCATGTCGCCGCCGAAGCTGCGCACGGCGAAAAAGCGTACTTCGACGCACGACAAATCCCAAGTGTGGCCTACACCGACCCCGAAGTCGCCTGGGCAGGCAAAACCGAAGACGAATGCAAGGCGCAAGGCATCAAATAC
>JAYWAQ010000015.1:0-2690 GCA_043782305.1 Burkholderiales bacterium | reverse complement strand
GGCCCGATTGGCGCTTTGGCGGCGACGTTTCTGGAAGAGCTTGAGACATCGACCCACCGAGCGGCGTCGCTCTACGAACAGATTCGGACGTTTACGGGCGTACCGGCCGAGTAGTCGGCTCATCCTCGCTGGCCAGTTCCTCAAACAGGATTCGGTGACGGGAGAAAGCGGCGCACGCTTCGTCGACCAGAGCCTGCGCGTTCACCTCGTTATCGGCCATCAAATCCAGTCCAGCGCGAAACTCGCGGGCAAGCGCTTTAACCGCCGTAGCGCTGCCAAAATCATAGAAATTCACGCCCTCTCCCGGTTGCAGGTCAAGGCTTTTAGCGACGATACGATTGAGCATTTGGCCACCGCTCAAATCGCCCAGATACCGCACATAGGCGTGTGCACCCAGCAGGAACGGCGCGCGCTCCGCCACGCACTCGAGGTGCCCGGCATATTGTGTTGCGGCCTCGGTCAACGGGATCGCATCGGCCCAATCCGTACCGTGCAGGAAGTTCAGATCTTCACGCAAAGCGTCGCTGCGAAACAAGGGCTCGCAGTGCAACACCGCCAGCGCTAGATCGCTCGCATGTTGCGACAAGCCTGCCTCCAGCGCGGCATAGATCGCATGCAGATTGCGCAGCAGCCGACAGTAGCCTTCCCGCTCCATCTGTCCGCGCAACAAGAGCCGCATCACGCCTGCTCGCTCGACCTCGGTATGTAGCGCACGGGTGGCGTCGCGCAGACGCTCGGTTATGGGGAACGACATTCCGGTTTCAGATTTGCAAACGCGTTTGATCATACCCAGTCCGGTGCCGCGCCACTCTTATCGGATGGAGAGATCGATGCAGGGGCGTCCCGTTTGCGGAATTTGTCACGTTCAACGCTGTAAAACGTCTATCCATCAAACATGGAGTTCCGCATGAAATTTCTCGCCTCGCTTTTCGCAGCGTCCCTCGTGATTTTGGCCTCGAACGCGTCCGCCACCGACATCCGCTGGTCGTCGGCTGATACGTTTGAACACACGGCCACACTGGCCCCCGGCAAATCATCAGAAATCTGCGGCACGATCGAACCGCGCCTGCCGGTCGAATGGAAATTCGTAGGCGACGGCCCGCTGACGTTTGACATTCATCGCCACTCCGGCAGCGAAGTGATCTACGCGACACGAAGCTATCTGACGCGCGAACAAAACGGCAAATTTAGCCCGACCTTCAACTACGAATGGTGCTGGATGTGGAGGAATGAAACGGTTGAAACGGTGACGTTGCAGGTGAATCTGAAACGCTGAGTTTGATGTCCAAAATCAAGCAGCTTTTTAGCTAAAGCGCCGCTGAACAAGGGCTAGATCAACGTAAATTCAAAAGTCGACAAATCGCCTATTTCGCCCCTAGCCTTTAAGCCACAGTCGTTTCATCAAAAAGCTGAACCGTTTGAGAAGCAAGAGGCTACTGCGCTACAGTCCGGCAATTGCCCGCGCAATGGCCGTCGCCTGCGCCTTCGTTAGGTTAGCGAGCACCACACGAGCGATGCCATCAACACGCTGTACCAACACCATGATTTGCGCATTACCCTGCACCATGGCGGCTTTCGCTGCGACACCCGCCACCGCCTCACGCTTGCGACCCGCGATTTCTTCCGCCGCTGAGGCAATCATGTCGTAGTAGCCGTCGTAGGTGTGGACAACCGGGTTCGCACTGATCGCCGTGCGATCAAAAAACTGCACACTAATCGTCGGCCCGCCGCTGGTGTCTGCGCCGACTGTGCGCGACCAGATGCATTCGGTCACGCCCGCGTCTGCCTTCTGCTGCGCCAGCACAGCGAGTGTCATGCCTAGCGATGCGCGCACTTGTTCTGCGTTGAGCACCTGAGCGCACTTGGCGGGCGGAGTTTGCGCCTTTATGGCGACCGGAAACAGACAAAGCAACACCCATACGGCAGCGCAGAATACGCGCAGGCCGCTGAAGATACAGGCGAAACTAGCGTCTCGCATCTGCCGGAAAAGCACCGAAACTCCTCTCTATAGTCATGCCTCGAACGCACTTTGTGCGCGCGGTCCCAAGCGTTTTTGTTCGTCTTAAACTGCTACTTGAAGCTATGCTACCTCTGCGCAGTCTCCGGAAACAAGACTAATCTGATGCCCGGCATCACGAGCCGACGTAAGATTCGGCGCAAATTCTGAAAACACTGGAGGCAATTTGACGAAATCTCACCTATTCCCGACATCAATCGCGGGCAGCCTGCCGAAGCCAGCGTGGCTGTCGGAAACGCAAACGCTGTGGCCGCAATGGCGCACCGAAGGCGGCGATCTACTTGATGCAAAACGAGACGCGACAATGTTGTGGATCAAAACGCAGGAGGACGCGGGCGTCGACATCCTGACCGACGGCGAGCAGTCGCGACAGCACTTCGTGCATGGCTTTCTGGAGTACGTCGAAGGCATCGATTTCGATCACAAAGTGAAAATGGGAATTCGCAACAATCGCTACGACGCGATGGTGCCCGTCGTCACTGGCCCGCTCAAGCTCAAAGGCCGCGTGCATCAGCGCGAAGCGGAGATCATGCGTGCGCATACGACGCGAAAAGTGAAGATCACGATGCCCGGCCCGATGACGATCATCGACACGCTGTCAGACGAGTATTACGGCGACAAAGTGAAACTGGCGATGGCGTTCGCTGATCTTCTCAGTCAGGAGGCGCTTGCA
>JAYWAQ010000014.1:0-7465 GCA_043782305.1 Burkholderiales bacterium | reverse complement strand
CGCCCCACCCACCACTGTTTCAACGGACTTTTTCCTGGCAGCACGCCGCGGCGCAGGCAACGCCGCATCCTGCAATTTCCGCCCCAGCAAATCGTCCGCCGCCAGCAGCGACAAATCCTGCTCCAGCCCCAACGCCTGCATCACCCGCGCATAGATGCCCAAAGCCACCGCTGGGTCGCCCTGCTCAACGCGATACATCGTCTTGCGCGAAATTCCTGCACGCTGCGCTACTGTCTCAGCCGAGAACTTCCGACGAAGCCGCGCGAGCTTCAGGTTGCCGCCTAACGCTTCCAGCAAGCGGGTGATGCGTGGCAATAGAATGGGGGCGGCGCGCGGCATATAAGTCACATTTTACCCGAATATGGGTAAATATGTATAAATAATGACGCATTAAACTACTTGAATTGGATGCGCTGAGACCGACCACAACATGCCCACGCCGACAGCCATCAGGATCACCCCCAGCGCCAGCGACGCTGCCGCCGCGCGCTCCGCTGGCGGGATTGGGGTGGCTTCAGTGAACGAATCAGGCGGCAGCAGGTTCAAGCGAAACGTGCAAACGGCGTCCGAGCAGCGCCGCCGCCTTGACCAGCGTGTTCAGTGTGATGGACTCGTTGTCCGGATCAAGGATGCGATCAACCTGTGAGCGGCTGGTGTCCAGCCTTCGGGCCAGTTCGGCCTTGGTCATCTGTTTGCGCTCAAGCTCCGAGAGCAGCTCTATCGCGATCACGCGCTTGATGGCCGCAGCTTCAATTTCCTCCAGCAGGCCATCTTCCGCGAAGTACGCATCCACGCTTGATCCAAGATAGGGGTTTCGTTTCGTCGCTTTGCTCATCATCGTCCTCGCATTCGTTTCAGTCTTTGTCGGGCCACATCCAGCTCGGCGGCGGGAGTCTTCTGCGTCTTCTTGATGAAGCCATGTACGAGGACCACGCTGGTGCCTTCGATCAGAAACAGCACCCGCGCAATCCGGTTATCGAGGCGGGTGCGGATTTCCCAAATTTCACCCTCAAGGTGATCAGCCAGCGGTTTGCCGATTGGCCATGAGAACTGCACCGTCTGAATGTCCACCCCGATCGCCCGACGATCCTCGCGCGAAAGAGAATTTAACCATTCACGAACCGGCTCCGTCCCGGTTCCCGCTTCCACAAAAAAGGTTGCGCTGAACTTTGGAAGCGACGGAGTCGTAGCAAAGTGTACCAAAATAGGTTCGTGCACGGCTAGAGCGCCAGCGACGCGGCATTGCAGCAAGGATGCTGGTACGGATGATCCTCTCCGAAATCTTTTTGGTTCGCAGAGTTGTCAAAAAAAGCACCACAAAATCCGAGATCACTTCAGGTGCACAATGATTGGCATAGGCGACCTTGACGGAAGATTGAGACGTATCAGTGCGAGATCTGACGATTCGCGCGGACTCGCGTTAAGAGAGCGAAGCGCTCTCGGAAAGACTTATCCGCACATGCCGCAAAACGTTGAGCGTCTGAGCTTTCGTCACGCCGGGAAACCAGTCTAGAAATTCGTCCACAGTCGCGCCAGCGCGAAAGTTCTCAAACAACGCCGCAACTGGTACGCGCGTGCCCACGAACACCCACGCTCCGCTGATTCGCTCAGGAGTTCGCTCAACTGCGTCACAATCGTCCCAGTGAATATCTTGAGTCTTCAACGTTATCCAAAACTCGCGCGATAAGTGATCGGATCAAGATCGCAATGCTGGCTCAGCGCGCCGCTCAGCTCAAAAAGTCGCGGTGACTGACGAAATTCGAAAAGCCGGTAAAGACGGAACTGATCCTTTGCTTCGTGAGAAAGAGCAAGCTCACCCTTCGTAACGAAGAACGGCGTTTCGCGCGCAAAGGACGTCGTCTTGACTTCGATGAGGCGCTCACGCCCATCGGCTTCAAACGACAAAACGTCGTAGCCAAGTCCATCGCCCTTAGTTTGCGAGACGTGATCAACGCGATCTGCCAACGTGGAAAGACCAAGTTGATTCAATCTCCAGTGTTCGAACTGAACGACAAATTGCTCGCCAGCCAGACCCAAAGACTGATTGTGCGCTTCGCGTTCGAGATAGTCTCTTTTGACGGCTCGACGTACGTACGTCGCTTCGGCTTCCGCCGCACGGTGTTGCCACCTAGGTGGCTCTGTTTTCACATTCGAAAACTCGGTTTGAATAGGTGCGACCGCAGGCTGATGCACAGCAGACAAAGCGGCCTGATCGAGTGATGGCTTCGATCCGATTCGCGCCTCGGCAACTTCGGCTAGCAAGCGTTGGTAATTTCCACGCGGCTGGTAGCCACGGATGCTCGGGAAACCGAGATCAATCATCACAGCGCTTATATTGCAATGCTTGAACTCTATTGAACCTTCAGAACGTTGCTGCAACCTGGTTTGCAAATGTCGACGATGCTCCGCTTTGCTGTACTTCTGACCGGAAAGCTCGAGCGTAAGCATCAGCAGGTAGTCCGCAACAATCGCTTCAACTTCTTCGCGGGTCCAATCCATTGCAGCTTAATGCTCGTATCAGCGGTTGTTTCAGGCGCTTGTCTTATTCAGCACGGCCTCGTTCATATCGCGACCGCTTCCGCGAGCACAGCGTTGCGAAACGACATTGGCAGATCACCAGGCGTTACCAAATCTACGTTTGCGCCGAGCAGTTCCTCAAGCTCAACCTGCAACGCGCCAAGATCGAACAGTGTGGCACCGGGTAACGCGTCTACCAAGATGTCGATGTCGCTTGCGGACCGCTCGGCACCACGAGCGACTGACCCGAACACGCGCAGGTTGTGCGCCTTGTGCCACCGCGCGGCGTCAAGCACGGCGGTTCGCTGTTGTCGAAGCGACTCGTGAAGCGGCTGGTTGATCGAGCTCATCTGCGTACTATCGCACAGCGTACGGGCGCGACGCAAACGCTTGCGTGGCGGGCTGCGGCGGCTAAACCGTTTGCAGCGAATTCCCCATCAGCAATTCATAACTCCGCTTGCGCGCTGCATGATCGTGCACCGCTCCCGCGATGATGAGTTCATCGGCTTGTGTCTGACGGACAATTTCGTTGAGTTTTGCCTGAACCGTAGCGGGTGAGCCGACGGCAGTGACGGTGAGCATTTGTTGCATGCCGGCGCGTTCTGCGGGCGAACCGAGCGCGTTCATTTCGGCGACGGGGATGGGCTTCTGCAGCGGGCCGCGCTTGCCGGTTTGCATACCGAGGAAGCGTTGTTGCAGCGACGTGAAGAGGTACGCTGCTTCGTCGTCGGTGTCGGCGACGACTACGTTGACGGCGACCATTGCGTACGGTTTGGTGAGCGCGCCGGGCAGACCGTTCGGCTTGAATCTTGCGCGATAAATCTCCAGCGCCTGCATCAGCATGGCGGGGGCGAAGTGCGAGGCGAAGGCGAACGGATAGCCCAGGTGCGCGGCGACCTGGGCGCTGTACAGGCTTGACCCGAGCAGCCAGATCGGGACGTCGCAGCCGATGCCGGGGATGGCGCGCACGGGGCGGCGCTGATCGGGCGGTGGCTTGAAATATTCGGCGAGTTCGATGACGTCGCCGATGAAATCATCTTCGGTTTGCGTGGCGAGCGTGCGGCGCAGTGCGCGCATGGTCATCTGGTCGGTGCCCGGCGCGCGGCCGAGACCGAGGTCGATGCGACCGGGGTAGATCGTGGCCAGCGTGCCGAACTGTTCGGCGATGACGAGCGGCGCGTGGTTCGGCAACATGATGCCGCCGGAGCCGACGCGCAGGGTCTTCGTACCGCCTGCGATGTAGCCGATCAAAACGGAGGTGGCCGAGCTGGCGACGCCGTCCATGTTGTGATGTTCCGCGACCCAGTAGCGGTTGTAGCCGATCTCCTCGACATGTTGCGCGAGGTCCAGCGAGTTTTTCAGCGCCTCGGCGGAATTGCTGCCTTCAACGATGGGGGAGAGGTCGAGGACGGAGAGGGGAATCATGGACACATTTCTTTACGGCTTTTGGCTGGAATGACGGCTGCATTGGGGCTAAACGCAGAAAACCAAGAGAGTTGACTTGCCGCCCAATTCAGCATTAGCCCCAATGCAGTGGCGCTTTCAGCGAAAAGCTGTGCTGAAGTCAACTGCGCGTTGGCGGTGAGTTTCCCACTCAAAGCCCGGTGTGCCCCAACGGCAGCGCGGTCTTGTACCGCACCTGTTTCAATGTGAAGCTGGATCGGATCTTTTCAATGACGGGGATGGGCGTCAGCTGTTCCAGAATAAACGCTTCCAGCGCCTCGATGTCCGGCACCACGACGCGGATGAGGTAATCGCTGTCGCCGGTCATCAGATAGCACTCCATCACCTCGTCATGCTCGGCAATGCGCGTCTCGAACTCGGCGAGCGCGTGCCGGCTTTGCTCCTTCAGGCTGATCGAGATGAACACACTCAAGCCCAGCCCCAGCGCCTTCGGGTTGGCAATCGCCACGTAGCGATCAATCACGCCCGACGCCTCCAGCGCTTTCACCCGGGCGAGGCAGGGCGAGGGCGACAGGTTCACGCGCCGCGCGAGTTCAACGTTGGTGAGCGAGCCGTCGGTTTGCAGCGCTTGGAGGATCCTGATGTCGATGCGGTCCAGATTGTTCATGCTGAAAATTTGCCGATCTACGGCATAAAACGCTGCGATGTGCTGAATGTTAGGCGCAATCGGCAGCCTATGCCGCATGCATCCAGTCAAAATTCAAGTTCGAGTTTTATGTTCCGATGAACTGCATGTCCGCCAATCAAGCCGCCACCGAATTTTTACCGCCGCCCGTGGACGCCGATCCGCAGGAGACTCGCGAGTGGCTGGACGCGCTGGCCGCGCTGATCGCGGCGGGTGGCGCGGAAGGCCCGGAGCGCGCCGCGTTCCTGTTGGACAAGCTGGTCGCCTTCGCCCGAAGTCAGGGCGTGCGCTGGCAGCCGGAGCTTTGCACGCCGTATCAAAACACCATCGCTGTGAACGATCAGCCAACGTTTCCGGGCGATCTGGCCATCGAGGAACGGCTCGGCTCGATCATCCGCTGGAATGCGCTGGCGATGGTGGCGCGGGCGAATGCGGCGTACGGCGAATTGGGCGGACACATCGCGAGCTACGCCAGCGCGGCCGATTTGTTTGAGGTGGGCTTCAATCACTTTTTTCATGCGCGTAATGAGGCGAAGGCGCATCGCGGCGACCTCGTTTTCTTTCAGCCGCACAGCGCGCCGGGCGTGTATGCACGGGCGTTTCTCGAAGGGCGATTGACGGCCGATGACCTGAATTTTTATCGTCGCGAATTGGGCGCGACGGCGGCGGGCGCACGTGGGTTGTCGAGCTATCCGCATCCTTACCTGATGCCGGATTTCTGGCAATTTCCCACGGGCTCGATGGGCATCGGGCCGATCAGCTCGATTTATCACGCGCGCTTCATGCGCTATCTCACACATCGCAATTTGCTCGATTGCAGCGCGCGGAAAGTGTGGGGCGTGTTTGGCGACGGCGAGATGGACGAGCCCGAGAGCATGAGCGCGCTCACGCTCGCCGCGCGCGAACGGCTGGACAATCTGGTGTGGGTGGTGAACTGCAATTTGCAGCGGCTCGACGGGCCTGTGCGCGGCAATGGTCGCGTCATTGACGAGCTGGAAAAGCTCTTCAGCGGTGCGGGCTGGAATGTGATCAAAGTGGTGTGGGGCTCGGACTGGGACGGCCTCTTCGCGCGGGACGAAACGAATGCTCTGCTCGCCGCATTTGCCGACACCGTGGACGGACAAATGCAGACCTTCGCCGCGAACGACGGACGCTTTAACCGCGAGCACTTCTTCGGACAGAACGAAGCGCTCGCGCGACTCGCACAAGGCATGACCGACGAGCAGATCGATCGCCTCAAGCGCGGTGGTCACGACCTCGTAAAAATTTACGCGGCCTATGCCGCAGCCGCGAAGCACGCAGGTCAGCCGACGGTGATTCTGGCGCACACCAAAAAGGGCTACGGCATGGGCAGCGCCGGTCAGGGCAAGATGACCACGCATTCGCAGAAGAAGCTCGATGAGGCGGCGCTCATTGAATACAGGAATCGCTTCAATCTGCCGCTGACCGACGAAGCAGCGACAACACTTCAGTTTTACAAGCCTGCGGAGGAGAGCGCCGAGCTCAAATATCTTCACGCGCGTCGCGAGGCGCTCGGCGGCTACTTGCCGAAACGCGAGACCACGGCGGACATCCTGCCTGTGCCAGCGATAGCCTCCTATGCGAAGTTCGCGCTATCGCCGGACGGCAAGGAGATGAGCACCACGATGGCCTTCGTGCGCATGCTCGGTAACTTGCTGAAAGACGCCACGCTCGGCCCGCGCATCGTACCCATCGTCGCGGACGAGGCACGCACGTTTGGCATGGCCAATCTGTTCAAGCAGATCGGCATTTATTCAAGCGTCGGCCAGCGTTATGCGCCGGAAGATATCGGCAGCGTGCTCTCGTATCGCGAGGCGATGAACGGGCAGATTCTCGAAGAAGGCATCAGCGAAGCCGGCGCGATTTCGAGCTGGACGGCCGCCGCCACGAGTTACAGCGTGCACGGCCTCGCGATGCTGCCGTTCTACATTTATTACTCGATGTTCGGCTTTCAGCGCGTCGCCGATTTGATCTGGGCCGCGGCGGATCAGCAGCCGCGCGGCTTCCTGCTCGGCGCGACGTCCGGCCGCACGACACTCGCGGGCGAAGGCTTGCAGCATCAGGACGGCACGAGCCACTTGTGGGCCGCCACCGTGCCCAACTGCAAAGCGTACGACCCCGCATTCGCCGCCGAAATGGCCGTCATCATCGATCATGGCATGCGCGAAATGGTGACCGAGCAGAAGAACGTTTTCTACTACGTCACGCTGATGAATGAGAACTACGCTCAGCCGGATTTGCCGGAGGCGAAGCATGCTGGCGTGATGCGGGGGGCGTATGTGTTTGCTGAGTTTCCGGCGGTCGGTGTTAGAGCCGATGTAGGTTCCGTTCGTGGTGAGTCTGTCGAACCACCCGTCGCCAAACACGTCACGTTGCTGGGGTCTGGCGCCATCCTCACCGAAGTCATCAAGGCGGCGGAGCAGCTCGCAAGCGATGGCGTCAACGTCACCGTAATCAGCGTCACGAGCTGGAGCGAGCTCGCGCGCGACGGCATGCGTTGCGAGGCCGGTCAAGAGAGCGATACTTACATCACCCAACTGCTCGCCCACACGCATGGCCCCATCATCGCAGCGACCGATTACGTTCGCCTGGTCGCCGAGAGCATTCGCGCTTACGTTCCCATCAACCGCCGCTACGTGACGCTCGGCACCGATGGCTTTGGCCGCAGCGACACGCGCGCGGCGCTACGCGATCATTTCGGCGTGGACGCAGCGCACATTCGGGCGGCTGCGATGAAAGCGTTGCGATGAGCGAAACGCAGAGTATTGTCATCCTTATATGTTCAAACGTGCGCACAATGAGGATGGAATGTGGAATGAGAGAGAACAGATTACGCAT
>JAYWAQ010000013.1:0-2695 GCA_043782305.1 Burkholderiales bacterium | reverse complement strand
GGTTGCGCTCGCGGATGCGTATTTGGGTCATGAGAATTCAGAAATCAGAATGAGATTCTGAAATTGTACTTCGTCGATCAATTAAATTGGAGGTTTTTTCCCAACGTTGCCGTGTCTCCAGGCATTGTGAATCCGCCCCGCAATCTCCCCCACCAGAGCCCGCGCAAGCGCCAGCTTGTTCATTCTCGGCAACCGTTTCGCGCCCGCAGCGCCGGTCTCGTCAATGAGCGTGACCTCGTTCTCGTCCGCACCAAAGGCGCTCTGCGCATGGTTCGCGATGAGGAGCGGAATGCCTTTACGGGCGCGCTTTTCAGCGCCGTATTGCTCGACTTTTTCGCTCTCGGCGGCGAAGCCGACGCAGAAGGGCGGTTTGCCATTTTTGCCTGCGTGTTTGGCGATTTTGGCGAGGATGTCGACGGTGGGCTCGAGATTGATGGTCAAGCCGCTGTCGGTCTTTTTGATTTTTTGTTCGGCGCTGTTGGCGGGTCGGTAGTCGGCGACGGCGGCGACTGCGATGAAGATGTCGGCATCGTCGATGTCGGCCTCAACAGCGGCGAGCATTTGCGCGGCGCTGGTGACGTTGACGCGATCCACTGCGTATGGCGTCGATAGATGCGTGGGGCCGGTCACAAGCGTGACTTGTGCGCCCGCGTCAGCACAGGCTTGCGCAAGGGAGTAGCCCATTTTTCCGCTGGAATGATTGGTGATCACGCGCACCGGGTCGATGGCTTCCTGCGTGGGGCCAGCGGTGATCAGTACGCGCTTGCCTGCGAGCAATTTCGGCTGTGCCCAGGCGTCAATCGCAGCCATGATTTCGGCGGGCTCGAGCATGCGGCCATCACCAATTTCGCCGCAAGCCTGGTCGCCACTGCCGGGGCCGATAACGTGGACGCCGTCGGCTTTGAGGGTGGCGACGTTTCGTTGTGTGGCGGGGTTTTGCCACATCTGCAAATTCATCGCGGGAGCGACGATGAGCGGGATGGTTCGCGCGAGGACAGCGGTGGCGAGCAGATCGTCGCTGCGGCCGTGCACGAGACGCGCGAGGAAGTCAGCTGAGGCGGGCGCGATGAGCATCACATCGTTGCTCCGCGTGAGTTCGATGTGCGCCATGCCGTTGTCGGGCCGCGCGTCCCACAAATCGCTGAACACTGGGTGGCCAGAGAGTGCCTGAAACGTGGCGGGGCCAACGAATTCGCGCGCTGCCGCGGTCATCGCGACGGTGACTTCGCGGCCCGATTTGACGAGCAGGCGGGTCAGTTCAGCGGATTTGTAAGCGGCGATGCCGCCGGTGATGCCGAGCAGGACGCGGCGCGTAGGTTTGATGGTGGCGGTGAGTTCCATGTGAAAAGTGTAGCCCGGCGGACCCAAGTGCGGCCGGGCTGCGGATAACAAATCAGCTTTGTGTTGAAACGACTATTGCGTGTGGGCTACAGGCATAAAACGCCACAAGTCGATAAACATAATTTTGCACTTCTGGCCCTAACAAAGCAGGGCTTTCCGCAAAAAGCTGTTATTCCCGATGTTCGCCCACGCGCACCACTTTCAGCGCGTTCGTGCCACCGCTTTTGCCCATCGGTTCGCCGCACGACAGCACAATCAAATCGCCGTGCGAAACGGCGCCGCGCGACATCAGCGCATTCTCCGCAGCGAGCAATGCCGTTTCGCGGTCTGAGTCAAACGGCACGACGACCGGTCGCACGCCGCGATACAGCGCCGCGCGACGGGCCGAGCCGACCTCAGGCGTGAGCGCGTAGATCGGAACGCCGCTGTCGTGACGGCTCATCCAGAGCGCGGTGGAGCCCGATTGCGACAGCGCGGCGATGGCTTTGGCCTTGAGGTGGAACGCAGTGAAGAGCGACGCCATCGCAATGGCCTGATCGACGCGCACAAATTGTTGGTGAATGAAATCGCTGTCGAGCTCATATTCCTGCGAGCGCTCGGCGGCGAGCGCAATCGCGGTCATGGTGCGAATCGTTTCCACCGGATATTTGCCTGTGGCGGATTCCGCCGAGAGCATCACGGCGTCGGTGCCGTCGAGTACGGCGTTCGCCACGTCGCTCACCTCGGCGCGCGTCGGGACGGGCGCGGTGATCATGCTCTCCATCATCTGCGTTGCGGTGATGGTGAGCTTGTTCCTTTCGCGGGCGCGCTTGATCATGCGCTTTTGCAGCGCTGGCACGGCCGCGTTGCCGACTTCAATGGCGAGATCGCCGCGCGCGACCATGATGCCGTCGCTGGCATCGATGATTTCATCGAGTGTTTGCGGCACGATCGCTTCGGCGCGCTCGATTTTTGCGATGAGCTTCGCCTTGCCGCCGCACGCCGTGAGGATGGTGCGGGCGGTTTGCATATCGTTTGCGCTCTTGGGGAACGATATGGCCAGGTAGTCAACATTGATCGCCACGGCGATCCGGATGTCGTCGAGGTCCTTGGCTGGCAACGCCGTAGCGGTAAGGCCGCCGCCCATCTTGTTGATACCCTTGTTGTTCGAGAGTTCGCCGCCGAGCTCAACGATGGTGTGGACTTTGTCGCCGATCACTTTGATGACCTTCAACTGGATCAGTCCATCTGCGAGCAGCAAGGTGTCGCCGCTTTTCACGTCCTGCGGCAGTTCCTTGTAATCGAGACTTGCCTGCTGCGAATTCGAGACCGGGGCTTTGTTGTCGAGCGTAGCGTCAAGCAAAAACGGCTGGCC
>JAYWAQ010000012.1:0-7475 GCA_043782305.1 Burkholderiales bacterium | reverse complement strand
AGACGAAGAAAACCATGCGTTGGCGATCGGGCATAAAGGGCACTCCTATAAATCCGTTGTTCGGGCGAATTGCTTCGTTGTGGGGTGCTCGCAATCCTCATGTACCAGGGCGTACATTCCGGTTGCTGTGCGCCCCACGCCTCGCACTTCATCCCGAAAAACGAATTTCTAGAAGCGCCCTAAAAACTTTCGGCTTCAGGCCAGTCGTGCCACACTGGTTTGAGGCTCGGTGACAAGAGTGGCAAGTCGCCAAACTTGACGCGGCTTTCGAACGGTGAATGAAAATCGCTACCGATGGACGCCAGCAAAGAAAACTTGCGCGCCAATGCGCCGTACTCAGCCCACTCATGTGGATGATGCGCTGCACAAACGACCTCGACGCCATCTCCGCCTGCTGCGGAAAATGCTTTGAGGAGACCGTTAGGCCCGCCCGTCCACGTCGTGTCATAACGGCCAGGGTGGGCCAACACCGCGCGGCCACCGGCATCATGAATGGCCTTGATGGTGTCGATCATGGGTAACCAGTCATCGGCGACGTAACCTGGTTTGCCCGGCTTCATGAAGCGCCCAAATACTTCACCCATCGAGCCGCAGACGCCGCTGTCCACAAGGTGCCGTGCAAAGTGCGTTCGCGACACAAGCTCAGGATTTGGGGCATAGGCGATGGCACCTTCAAACACGCCGGTAATCCCTACTTTGGCGAAGGCCTCGCCCATCGCGTGGGCGCGAACGATCCGCTTTTCGCGGACGCCAGCTAAAGTAGCTTTTAGCGTGGGCGATTGTTCATCAATGCGTAATCCGACAATGTGCACCGACATGCCGCACCATTGACTCGAAATTTCGACCCCGGCGACGAAGTGCATGCTGTGTTTGGCCGCTTCGATCCGGGCTGGAGCGATGCCGGAAACTTCGTCATGATCGGTGAGCGCCATCAGATCGACGCCCCTATTCGCCGCTAGTGCGATCAAGTCGGGCACGGACAGCGTGCCATCGGAAAAACGCGAGTGGCTGTGGAGATCTGCAACACCTTTCATTGCTTAGATTATAGAAACGGACCGCACATGGTGGAATTTCTCTGAATAGGAACTATACTTGTCATATGCTTTTGGCATATCCGGAGCTGGCAGTTGCGTAATTGTGGTGCGGCGGTCCAGTCTGACAGATGAATTTCTTTGTGTAGTCACGCAGGAGGCGTTTGCGAGCCATGGGGCTTTTTCAGAAGATTACGAACCCGCGCGAAATTCGACAGAAACTTGGCCTTAATCAGGAGGAGTTCTGGCAGAAAATCGGTGTTACGCAAAGTGGTGGCTCCCGCTACGAAGCCGGCCGCGATATGCCGAGGCCGGTCAACGAGTTACTGCGACTGGTTCACCTTGAGGGCGTTGACCTGAGCACCGTGCGCAAGGAAGATATTCAGATCATCGAATTTTTGCGCAACAAGCACCCCGACTTGTATTCCAAGCTGCGCGAGGCCGTACACGGCGACGACGGCATCCAACCCAACTCGGTGTTTTAGTCACTTTTTTAGCGCGGATTTTGTGCGTCGCAGCAAATTCGGCGCACGCTTCGCTAGAATCGCCTGCCATAACCCTTTGGAGGCGACATGACGCAACCCGACACGCAACTCAATCCCAACTTGTTGCGCTGGCTTCGCGAACTTCGGATGACAGACGTTTCCGATTTCGGCGGCAAAAATGCGTCTCTGGGCGAATTGCTTGGAAATCTTGCTGATAAGGGCGTTCGCGTACCCGGCGGCGTTGCAACCAGCGCTCAGGCGTTTCGTGATTTTCTCGCAGCGAACGACCTGACCAACCGCGTTGCAGCCCGTCTCTCCGGGTTGAATGTCGACGACGTTCCGGCGTTGTCCAAAGCTGGTGCGGAGATTCGTTCGTGGATTGAAGCGGCTCCGCTGCCAGCCGAACTCGAAGCTGGCATCGTGACCGCTGTAGGCGCGCTTGAAGCTGAGGCTGGTGGCGCAATCAGCTGGGCAGTGCGCTCGTCGGCGACTGCTGAGGACATGCCGGACGCCAGCTTTGCAGGGCAACAGGAAACCTATCTGAATATTGTCGGCATTCCGGCGATTCTGGACGCGGTGCGCCGCGTATTCGCGAGCCTGTACAACGACCGGGCGATTGCCTATCGTGTTCATACGGGTTACGCCGACATTCCGGTCGCGCTCTCGGCGGGTATTCAACAAATGGTCCGCTCGGACTCCGGCGCGGCGGGTGTGATGTTCACGCTGGACACTGAGTCTGGCTTCCGCGACGTCGTGTTCGTGACCTCAAGCTACGGCCTTGGCGAAATGGTGGTTCAGGGCGCGGTGAATCCGGATGAGTTCTATGTGTTCAAGCCGACGCTGCGCCAGGGACGCCCTGCAATTCTTCGCCGCACGCTCGGTAGCAAAGCGCAGAAGATGATTTTTGGCAGCGTGCCGCAAGCCGGGAAGTCCACCGAAATCGTGGGTGTGCCGCAGGCAGATCGCAACGAGTTTTCACTGACCGATGCCGATGTTGAAACCTTGTCGCGCTACGCGCTGACCATCGAGGATCACTACGGTCGCCCGATGGACATTGAGTGGGGCAAAGACGGCAATACTGGCGTGATCTACATTCTGCAGGCGCGGCCCGAAACCGTGAAATCACGCGAGCAGGGTGGCAATACGCTGGTGCGCTATCGCATGACAGAAGCGGGCGCAACCGTCGCCAGCGGTCGCGCCATCGGCCAAAAAATCGGGCAGGGCACCGTTCGCATTGTGAAAAACGCGAGCCAGATGGACATCGTGAAAGTGGGCGACGTACTGGTGGCCGACATGACCGATCCCGATTGGGAGCCAGTCATGAAACGTGCGAGTGCGATTGTCACTAATCGCGGCGGCCGCACCTGCCATGCGGCGATCATTGCGCGCGAATTGGGCATTCCTGCCGTGGTTGGGTGCGGCGATGCCACTATTGTGCTGAAGGATGGCGACGTTGTTACCGTGAGCTGTGCCGAGGGCGACACCGGTCATATCTACTCTGGTAAGTTGTCGTTTGAGCGCACTGAAGTACAACTCGACAACATGCCGGAAGCGCCGACCAAGCTGACGCTCAACGTGGCCAACCCCGATCTCGCGTTCGAGTTTTCGCAGATTCCGAATCACGGTGTCGGCCTCGCTCGTCTTGAATTCATCATCAACCGGCAGATCGGCATCCACCCCCGCGCGTTGCTCGAATTCCACACGTTGACTGATGAGCTGAAAGCGAAAGTGACCGAGCGAATCGCCGGTTACGCCTCGCCGCGCGCGTATTTCGTTCAGCGTCTGTCTGAAGGGATCGCCACCATCGCCGCAGCTTTCTCGCCACGTCCCGTGATCGTGCGCATGAGCGACTTCAAGTCGAACGAATACGCGAGCCTTTTAGGCGGTGCTGCGTATGAGCCGCACGAAGAAAATCCGATGCTCGGCTTCCGTGGTGCGTCGCGCTATATCGCTTCGGAATTCAGCGACTGCTTCGCGCTTGAGTGCGAGGCGCTTCGCTACGTGCGCGAGACAATGGGTCTCAGCAATGTCGAGGTCATGATTCCGTTTGTGCGCACCATTGGCGAAGCGCAAGCGGTCATCAAAGCACTCGCGGTGCACGGTCTCGAACGCGGGAAAAACGGTCTGCGCCTCATCATGATGTGCGAAGTGCCGTCGAACGCAATTCTGGCGAACGAGTTCCTCGAATATTTCGATGGTTTCTCGATTGGATCGAACGACCTGACACAGCTCACCTTGGCCGTTGACCGTGATTCTGGCGGGCCGATTGCGAAGACGTTTGACGAGCGCGATCCCGCTGTGAAAAAAATGTTGGGCTTCGCAATTGACGCCTGCGTGGCACAGGGCAAATATGTAGGCATTTGCGGCCAGGGTCCGTCGGATCATCCCGATCTGGCGGCATGGCTGGTTGATCGCGGCATCAGCTCGCTGTCGCTCAATCCTGACTGTGTCATAGACACCTGGCTGTCCCTCGCGCGACTCAAGGACGCTAACGCGGCCAAGTCTGCATAGATCGTGGAAACACTTTGAAGCTGCGTTCCATATTGCGCTTATCGTTACTGGCGTTGACAGTCATCGCAGCGAGCTTAAGTGCGGTTTCGGGACACTTTTGGATCGCTGCTGTGTTGGTTGTTGGCGCTGCGGTAGTTGCGGCGCGCCCATTTGCAAAGGCAATCCCCGCACCGGACATCGCGCCACTATTTGAGACGCTTCGGCTGTCGCGAAAACCCGGCGCGGCGGCGGTGCGCGCCGTGGTGACAGCGAAAATTATTTTTGTTGGTAAATCGGCCTTAACGCAGACCCCTAACTCAGGTTACCTGCAGTTGTTTCGGGATGAAATGGAAGCTCGCGTTTGGCGTGAATTGTCAACGCTGCTGCGACACCAACCGCACGATCCGCAAGAACTCGCACAAGTTGATCGTCATCACCCTTTTAGATTTGGCAAATCATCCGATTTGTGACTATAATTAAAGTCTTGATTGGGGGTATAGCTCAGCTGGGAGAGCGCTTGCATGGCATGCAAGAGGTCAGCGGTTCAATCCCGCTTATCTCCACCAAATCAAGACTGTAGAGATCCTAAGTCCCCATCGTCTAGAGGCCTAGGACACGACCCTTTCACGGTTGTAACAGGGGTTCGAATCCCCTTGGGGACGCCATCAGATTTATTCGGTGGTTATCAAGATTCGAAGTGATACGTCAGACGCTGAAAGCCCCGTTAATCGGGGCTTTTTCGTTTCCGGTCACACTGCTCGTTCCGGTCACACTCCTCGATTCGTCGGCCCGCGTCCATCTGCAAATTGACAGCTTTTTGCTTAAACGCTCATTACACTTGGACTCGTAGTCACTTTGGTCATAAGTCGACTTCTGGACTAAGTCGTGCCTTTTCTGTTGCATAAAAGCGATCTTCACGAAAAGCTATGCTCCGATTCGTGAAACCTTGAGACCCGCGCGAAAGATTAGCCACAATTAGAGCCCTGTGCGATGTTTTTTGCTCCGTCTACGTTCACCGTTGTGCCGCGCCAGCACTGATATTCAGGCGAATCGAGATCGTTCTCACACTGCGCGAAAGGTAAGCGATAATCCGCTAATTGTTCTGAAGGCGGAGCCCCGTTGATGCCCCAATTCGTGAAGCGCGTTCTGATGTGTGCTTTTGTCTCTCTGCTGCTGTCGCCTCTGCCCGCGCTGGCGCAGGGCGCGGTTTCCGCGCTCGACATCAACAGCCGTTGCCTCATCACTTCGATTCCGAACGCGGAGAA
Source organism: Burkholderiales bacterium (assembly GCA_043782305.1). GTDB lineage: Bacteria > Pseudomonadota > Gammaproteobacteria > Burkholderiales > Casimicrobiaceae > Casimicrobium. The sequence goes on along the minus strand of JAYWAQ010000012.1, from coordinate 2,204 downwards.
GTTGTCGGTCTCCTGGACGGGCGAATGTGTGGCTGGGTTAGCGTCCGGCCTGGGTGATGTGATCGCTTTCAGCAACGGCAAACTGCACTACATCCTGCGGGGTCAATTTCGGCGTGGGCAACTTGAACGGCAGGAACAGGTGCGCGATTGCGCTGGTGGTGTCTGCCTTGACGATGTTTCGCCCAAACTGATCCGGCAGCATGAGCAAGCGGCGCTTGCAGCATCAGTCAGCACGCCAACGGCAGCTGCGACGCCGCCATCGGGTTCGGCTGTGGCTCCGGTCGTTCAGGCCGAGATTCGTGCGCCCGACGCCGTGTACCGGGGGCGCTTCGCCTCGGATCCGGTTACCGGAATCATCAGCGGTGAAGGCAAGGTGCAGTTTCTTGACGGACGATCATACGAAGGCACGATCAAAAATGGTCGCAAACAGGGCAAAGGTACTCACGTGTGGGCCGATGGCCAGCGCTATGAGGGTGACTGGGTTGACGACCAGCAACAGGGCAAAGGCAAGCTGACCTTCTCCAACGGTGATTTTTATGAAGGTGATTTCGTCAAAGGCGAGCGGACGGGTGACGGTACATTTCGTCAGAAATCCGGCGACAGCTACGTCGGCCAATGGGTGCGTGGCATCCGCGAAGGCAATGGCGTCGCCGAGTGGGCCAACGGGCAGCGCTACGAGGGTGCATGGCGTGCGGATCGTCGCGAAGGTCAGGGTCTGATGAAGTTTCAAGACGGTGGTACCTACGACGGCGAATGGAAGACCGATCAGCCGTTCGGGCAGGGCGATATTTTGTTTGCCTCGGGCGATGCGTACACCGGGCTCGTGCGTAACGGCCTCCCGCACGGTCAAGGCATTTTCCGCTGGGGATCGGGGGATCGTTTCGATGGCGAATTCGCTGATGGTAAGCCCACCGCGAAGGGGGAAATGACGTTTTTGCTGGATTCGGCCACCAAGTCGGTTGCCCCTGACGAGCCCGCGCCCCCCCCAGTCGCGGTAAACACACCACCAGTCGCTACGGCCGCCACCCCCGCTGCACCGCCTTCGCGAGCGAGTCTGTGTACGGCTGCGTTCAACAGCGCGGGGGCAAACCCGGTTAGCCTCAAACGGTTTCTCGATTCATTCCCCGATGACGAATGCCAGCGGCACGCGATTGCCAAACAAAAGCTTACGAAAATTGCCGAGGCGGCCCGCGTTGCGAACCTCGCCGCTGACGAACGCATCGCCATGGCGAAAACTTTAATCGGTGGTGTTGTCACATTCCAGCAGGCGTTTCCGTTTTGTGTCACAGGGACTGGCGCCAATTGTCAGCGCGTCACATACACTTTTTACGTCAAGGCAAAAATACGTGACATTGATCCGCAGAAGCGCATTGCTCAGGTGCAGATCAGCGAGGCGACCTCGCTCGGCAACGAAAAGGGCGCGCCCTCTGCGCTCTTTTCTGAAGGGCGCGCGCTCGCCACGGCCGCCTACCGTGCGCAATTTGTCGGAACAACGCAAGCGAAGACTTTGCAAGAAGTGGGTTTGGCCTTCTAGTAGCCTGCACGGCACCGGTAGGCGCGCATTTGCGCTCAGTATTGATGCGCTGCGACTGGCAGTGCCGTGCGAATGCTGTTATCGTTCTCGCTGCAAGATTCTTTGAGGCTTTGTGTGCCGAGTTCGACCAGTCCCCTTCTAGCAACTCATGCCAATTGCCTTCCGGTCGGGACGCGTATCTCCGACTTTGAAATTATTGGTCTGGTGGGCGAGGGCGGCTTCGGCATCGTCTATCTAGCCAAAGACACGTCACTTGACCGAATCGTTGCACTGAAAGAATTCATGCCGTCGTCGTTCGCTGGACGCGTCGATGGCGTCCAGGTTGCGGTTCGCTCGGCCAACAACCGCGCGACGTTTGAAGCCGGCCTCAAGAGCTTCATCAACGAAGCCAAGATGCTGGCCCGTTTCGCCCATCCCGCCCTAGTTGAGGTGTTTCGGTTCTGGGAAGGCAACGGTACCGCCTACATGGCGATGCGGATGTATCGCGGTGAGACGCTGCGTCAGGTGCTCAATCGCGGCGGCGAGCCGTTTTCGGAGGAGCGAATCGCGCAGATCATGGCGCCGATATTCGATGCCCTCGAAATGCTGCATCGCGAACAGGTGTTCCACCGCGATATCGCCCCTGACAACATCATGCTCGCGGATGGTCGCTCCGTGCTGCTTGATTTCG
>JAYWAQ010000011.1:0-2706 GCA_043782305.1 Burkholderiales bacterium | reverse complement strand
GTACTTGGGCCGCTTTGTGTATTGGCTGGCTCGCTTGCCACGATTGCCATGCTCAAGGCAGACCAGGCCGTGACGTTTCTGGAAAGCGAAGGTGTCAGCTATTTATTGAGTGACGCAAACGGAAAACTAACGCGCAGAACACTCGATGCCGCGCGCGACCCGACTGGCAGCGTGCCGAAGGCTACGGCGGGCAGCGTGCATGGAAGCGCGCGCGAAAAGAAAAAGAAACGATGACACGCACATCTACAGATTTTTTACCGCCGAGAGAATCATGCGCGTCCTAGTTGTCGAAGACGATGCCGACTTCGCCAGCGGCGTGGCTGCTGCGCTCGAACAGGATGGTTACGCCTGCGATACCATTCCCGACGCTGCAGGTGCGCGACTGATGCTTGAGTGCGAGCATTTCGACCTTATCGTGCTCGATATCGGGTTAGCGGATGGCTGCGGCGTTGAGCTGCTGCGATGGCAGCGCGGGCGACCCGCAAGCGGCCGCACGCCGGACGATGTGCCCGTGGTGGTGGTTTCCGCCCGCGACACGGTGGAAGACCGTCTGGCCGCACTCGACTCTGGTTGCGATGACTATCTGGTGAAGCCCATTGACAAGCGCGAACTGACCGCCAGGATTCGCACCGTGCTGCGCCGGGCGGAAGGACGCGGAACCTCCGACATCGTGGTCGGCAGCATGATCATTGACACCCTACGACGCACGGTTCGCTTTGGCGAAATCAATGTTGAGTTGTCGTCGCGCGAGTTTGCACTGCTTCGCGTTCTCGCCGCTCGTCCCGGCTCGGTGCTGAGCAAGGGACAACTTGAAAATGCGCTGTACAGCGCCAGCGGGGAAGTAGAAAGCAACGCCATCGAAGTGCACATTCACAATCTGCGAAAGAAGTTGGGTGAACGCGTGATCCGCACACTGCGCGGCGCTGGTTATGCTTTGCGCATTGACAATTGACTGACGAAACTTAAATGCGCCCGATGTCGATACGGACGAGACTGATTGCTGGCCTTGCGCTGGGTCTGCTCGTGCTTGTCGGAATGCTCGTTTACGTTGTTTATCGCAAAGCACTCGTCGAAGCCGCTGAGCTTGTCGACGGCGATCTGGTCACCACGGCGCGAATCGCCGTGCAGTTGTCAGGCAACGAGGCGATGACGGTTTCTCCGGCACCTGCGCTTCTGGCAAAGCATGATTATGAGACGTCGCTCATCGTTCAGTTCTGGAGCCGTGAAGGGGTCTTGTTGACGCAAGTGGGTTCGGACGCTCCGATGAGCGGCAGCCCCCGACAAAGCGGCTTTCTCGATTTGGTCATTGCCGGGCGGCAATGGTGTACCTATTCCGTTCTCAACGCCACCGGTCGCGTGTGGGTTCGCACGATGGTCACGGGAGATGCACGGGACCTGATTGCAGCCGACATCGCGTGGCAATTGGCAAAGCCTGCGCTGATTGCGATCCCGATCCTGCTGACTGTGCTCGGGTTCTATATCTCGTACCTGTTGCGACCGCTGGGCGCGTTCTCGGGCCGTCTCGCACGTACCCGGCTCAATCAGCTGACCCAGCTCGAAATGGAACCCACAGCCAAGGAACTAGCCCCGATGGCCGGTGCGATCAACGTGTTGGTCGGTCGCATGCGCAGCGAACGCGACGTCGAGCGCGCCTTCATTGCCGACGCTGCCCACGAGCTGCGCACGCCGCTCGCCTCCATGCGCCTGCATGCGCAAAACGCGCAAGCCGAAACTGACCCGCTTCGCTTGCGTCGATCCCTCGCGAACATTGAGTCGGGAAGCCGGCGGGCGACGCATCTGGTCAACCAATTGCTGGGGCTTGCCCAATACGACGGCGTCAAAAAGCTTCCGTTGACGCCGGTTCGGGCGGAGGCGCTCGTGCGCAATGTGCTGGCGACCGTTTTGCCAATTGCCGACGCGCGAGGCGTTGAAATCGTGTCAGAACTGGGTGCCAATGTGGCTGTGCTGGGTGAGGCTGCCGCGCTGGAAATGATGCTGCAAAACCTGCTCGCCAATGCGATTCAGTTCTCGCCGAGAGACTCAACTGTGACCGTGCGCGTGATCGACATGGGGCCTCGCGTCGACATTGCGATCAGCGATTCCGGCCCGGGCATCCCAAAAGACGCCCGGCGACACATTTTTGAGCGGTTCGCGCGGCTGCCGGGCAGCCCGACAGGAGGCTCCGGACTGGGGCTGTCCATCGTGCACCGCATTCTCTTGCTGCACCGCGCGACGATCAACGTAACCGCCAACGCACGCGGCGGAGCAAGGTTCACCGTCAGCCTGCGCGCCACCCACGCTAAATATCTGCAGCCTGCGATCGGCGACGTGTAGCGAAACGCTGGAACCAAGCCGGGCCGGCATATCCAACGTGACTTATCAACTTTTCGCTGCAATTCTTATTTCACAAGGGCTAGAGCAACTAAACGACAGTTATCGACTTTCCGCGAAATCATCGCCTACCCCAATTCGCAAAGCGCTTTACGCTAAAAGTTGAGTTGCGACGACGTTGTGCCAAATTCGGTTCACCGCGTGCTTCGCTTGATTTCGAACGCTGTTTTGACGACGAGTCATTTCAGAGCGAACCCGCCCACTTAACTTTTCTTGTCGGCGTGGCTAGCGTCGGCAACGTTCATGTCGCAAAGCGCTAAACTGCGCCGTCTTTTACTGGGCTCGTCCACGAAAATCGTCGTTTTCTGCGAGCAC
>JAYWAQ010000010.1:0-7517 GCA_043782305.1 Burkholderiales bacterium | reverse complement strand
TGCAGGCCTGGCGTCGCATTGTGCGTTTCGTACATGCCTCCACAAGTGCAAAGATCGGCATGCAAATCGGGCACAGCGGGCCCAAGGGCTCGACCCAGCTGGGATGGGAAATCACCGACGAGCCACTGGTGGCGGACAACTGGCAGCTCCTTGCTGCGAGCGCAGTGCCCTACGGGCCGCAGAATCAGGTGCCAAAGGCCATGACAACGGACGACATGCGCGAAGTCACAGCACTTTTTGTCGCGTCGACGGAGCGCGCCGCGCATGCAGGATTCGACTGGCTTGAATTGCACTGCGCGCATGGTTACCTGCTGTCGTCCTTCATTTGCCCGTTGACCAATCACCGCGCTGACGAATACGGCGGCAGCATCGAAAATCGTTGCCGTTATCCGCTCGAAGTTTTTCGTGCGGCGCGTGCCGCGTGGCCGGAGCATTTGCCGATGAGTGTGCGTATCTCCGCGCATGATTGGGCACCGGGCGGCAACACCGCTGACGACGCAATCATCGTCGCGCGATTGTTCAAAGAGGCGGGGGCTGACTTCATCGACGTGTCATCGGGTCAGACGACGCGCGACGCCAAACCTGTGTATGGCCGCATGTATCAGACACCGTTTGCGGACCGTATTCGCAACGAAGTCGGAATTCGTACGATTGCCGTGGGCTCGGTGTTTGAGGCCGATCACGTCAACAGCATTATCGCTGCGGGGCGCGCGGATCTTTGCGCTGTGGCGAGGCCGCATCTCGCTGATCCGGCGTGGACGTTGCATGAGGCTGCGAAGCTTGGCAGCGAGGCCATTGATTGGCCGAAACAGTATTGGAGTGGGCGCGATCAGCTTTACCGGAATTTGGCGAAGGATAAGGCAGTCGCGGCGTCGCTCGCCGGTTTCAGTGCGGCCGAAATCGCCGCGAAACAGCTGGAGCAATGAGCGATGGATCTTGAGGCCCGCGCCCACGAGGATCACCACGATGCGTTGCGTCTGTGGCTGCGCTTGTTGACCTGCACGCAGCTCATTGAGCAACAGGTGAGAACCCGCCTTCGCGAGCAATTTGAGACGACGCTGCCGCGCTTTGATTTGATGGCGCAGCTGGAGCGCGCGCCCGAGGGACTCAAGATGAATGAGCTGTCGCGCCGCATGATGGTGACAGGCGGCAATGTGACTGGCATTACCGATCAGCTGGAAGCGGAAGGCATGGTGCAACGCGTGCCGCTGGAGGGGGATCGTCGTGCCTTGCTGATCAGGTTAACGCCCGATGGAAAAAAAGCCTTCGCCGAAATGGCCAGTGTGCACGAGGACTGGATCGTTGAATCGCTCGCGGGCCTTACCGAACCAGAGGTCGAGACGCTGCACAAGCTGCTCGGCAAAGTAAAGCAACATATCAATGCAGCGGAGGCGGTACTTTGAACGCTGATAACCCCATGGCGAAGAGTTATCAACCGATGGCACATTACGAGGCGAAACACTTTCGCTTCGCAACCTCTGGCGAAGCAGAGCGGCGCATTGCCCATGTCACGCTCAACCGTCCAGATCGCAAGAATCCATTGACGTTTGACTCTTACGTTGAGCTGCGCAATCTGTTCCGTGATCTGGTTTACGCGACTGACATCAAGGCCGTCATCATCAGCGGTGAAGGCGGCAACTTTTGCTCAGGTGGCGACGTGCACGAAATCATCGGCCCGCTGACCAAAATGTCGATGCCGGAGTTGCTCGCGTTTACGCGCATGACGGGCGATCTGGTCAAGGCGATCAAAACCTGTCCGCAACCCGTGATCGCAGCGGTAGATGGTATTTGCGCTGGGGCCGGCGCGATGATGGCGCTGGCGAGTGACATGAGGCTGGGGACGCCCGCCGCCAAGACTGCGTTTTTGTTCACGCGCGTCGGGCTCGCGGGAGCCGACATGGGCGCGTGCGCGTTGCTTCCGCGGATGATCGGGCAGGGGCGAGCGGCTGAGCTCTTGTTCACCGGGCGTGCGATGACGGCGGACGAGGGATTCGCATGGGGATTTTTCAACGTCCTGCACCCGTCCGACACTCTGACTGCCGAAGCGACCAAGCTCGCGGAGTCACTGGTTGCCGGTCCCAATTTTGCGCACGGAATGACCAAGACCATGCTGCATCAGGAGTGGTCAATGACCATCGACATGGCGATTGAAGCGGAGGCGCAGGCGCAAGCGATCTGCATGCAGACAGAGGATTTTCATCGCGCGTTTCATGCATTTGCGGCGAAGCAGAAACCGGTGTTTGAGGGTAATTGAGTCCAATTTTGAGTATGAACCGCAACACGGTGCGTAGTTCTGTGGGAGCGGTTCCACCGCGATGGATTAGCCACGTTGCGCCTTTCGCGGTGGAACCGCTCCCACAAGAACAGGTTCATGGTTAGGGTTAAGGTGAAGGGTATTGTGTGACACCAGATCAACGACATTTGAGTCTTCCTTTTTTCGACGAAGTACATCGCGAACTTGCAATCGATCTCTCGGCATGGGATGCGCAACAAAACATTGACGAAGACGATGACCGCGCCGCTTGCCGCGAATGGGTGCGTGCGTTGGGCGACGCCGGATTCTTGCGCTGGGCCGTGCCTGCTGCGCAGGGCGGCGCGCTTCCGGCGCTCGATTCGCGGGCGCTGGTGATTCTGAGAGAAACACTCGCGTTCTACTCGCCGCTCGCTGACTTCGCCTTCGCAATGCAGGGGCTGGGTAGTGGTGCGATCACGCTTGCTGGTACTGACGAACAAAAGACTCGATACCTCGTGCCTGTGGGCCAAGGCAAAAAAATAGCCGCGTTTGCGCTGTCTGAACCCGATGCGGGTTCCGACGCCGGTGCGCTGGCAACGACTGCCGTGCGTGACGGCGACGGTAACGGTTGGATCCTGAACGGCACCAAGACCTGGATCAGCAACGGCGGCATCGCGGACTACTACTGCCTGTTCGCGAAGACGGATGCTGCCGCCGGAACCCGCGGCATCAGTTGCTTTCTGGTCGATGCCAACGCCCCAGGTCTTGACGCGTCCGAGCACATTCACGTGATGGCACCCCACCCGCTGGCGACAATCAAACTCAACCATTGCCGCATAGCCGCGACGGCGCTTTTGGGTGAAGAAAACGCGGGCTTCAAACTCGCGATGCAAACGCTCGACATTTTCCGCGCTTCGGTCGCTGCGGCTGCGCTTGGCTTCGCGCGCCGCGCGCTCGCCGAGGCAATACAGCACGCGAAATCACGCAAGATGTTTGGTCATACGCTGGCAGATTTTCAGTTGACGCAGGCCAAGCTTGGGCAGATGGCAGCCGACGTTGATGCGGCGGCGCTCCTGACCTATCGCGCGGCGTGGCTGCGCGACGACGCGGTGCGCCGCGGCGCATCGACGCGTCTGACGAGCGAGGCCGCGATGGCCAAGATGGTCGCGACCGAAAACGCCCAGCGCGTGATCGATGCGGCACTGCAAATGCATGGTGGACTGGGCGTCAAGGTGGGCACCAAAATTGAATCGTTGTACCGCGACATTCGGTCACTGCGCATCTACGAAGGCGCGACCGAGGTGCAGCAACTCATCATCGGTAAAGCCTTATTGTCCAACGTCGATGCTGGAGGTTGAGTCATGGTTACGCAAGTGGATCGATTCGTTCATGACCGCATGCCCGCTGCGGACGATCTGCCGCAGTTCATTTTCGAGCGGCCCGAGTTGCAATTTCCAGCGCAACTCAATGCAGTAGTTGAACTGCTTGATCGCAACGTCAGCAAAGGCAACGGGCAACGAAACATGCTGCGAGATGCGCGCGAATCATTGACTTATGCGCAAGTGCTGGATCGGGTAAATCAGCTGGCTCGCGTGCTCATTGAAGACTATGGCCTTGTGTCCGGTAATCGCGTGTTGCTGCGCGGTGGCAACAGCATCGATATGGCCGTGGCCTGGCTGGCCGTGGTCAAGGTTGGGCTCATCGCCGTCGCGACAATGCCGATGCTGCGCTCGCGCGAATTGATTGACGTGATCAACAAAGGGCGGGTGAGCCATGCGCTTTGTGCTGACGCATTGACGGAAGAATTGCAATTCGCGCAAGCGCAGTGCCCCGTGCTCGGGACGATCATCACCTTCAGCGAGGCGCGGCATGCGGCCAGAGGTAAAAGCACCGACTGCCCGGCAGCAAAAATAGACGGCGATGACGTGGCGCTGATGGCGTTCACCAGCGGTACGACCGGTGCGCCCAAGGCGGCGCTACACACGCATCGCGATGTGATGGCTGCGTGCGAGACATGGCCGCGACATGTACTTCGGGCGACGCCGGACGACATCATTGTTGGCTCGCCACCACTGGCGTTTACCTTCGGTCTTGGCGGCATGCTCGTGTTCCCCATGTGGGCAGGCGCGAGCGTGTATTTCCCGGATGGTGGCCACACACCAGAGTCGATGGTCAAGACGATCAACGATGTGCGTGCGACGATTTGTTACACCGCTCCAACGTTTTATCGGCGCATGGCACCGGTCGCAGCAGCATCACCGATGCTGACGCTGCGCATTTGTGTGAGCGCCGGCGAAGGCTTGCCCGATGCAACGCGGCAATTGTGGAAGCAGGCGACAGGAATCGAAATGCTTGACGGCATTGGAGCGACGGAGATGTTTCATATCTTCATCTCAAGCGCTGGCAACGATGTGAGGCGCGGAGCCATCGGCAAAGTCGTGCCGGGCTATGAGGCGCAGGTCGTTGACGATAGTGGAAATCCCTTACCTCCCGGAACGTTGGGCCAGCTCGCGGTCATCGGCCCTACCGGTTGTAAGTACCTCGACGAGCCACGCCAGAAAAAATACGTGAGGAACGGCTGGAACTATCCGGGCGATTCATTCGTGATGGATGCCGATGGCTACTTTTTCTATCAGGCGCGCGATGACGACATGATCATCACTGCTGGCTACAACGTGGCCGGGCCGGAAGTGGAGAACTGCCTTGCGCAACATGCGGCAGTGGCAGAGTGCGCCGTCATCGGTCAGGCCGACGTTGAGCGCGGAATGGTTGTCAAGGCTTTCATCGTGGTGAAGCCCGAAGCGTTTGCCGATGAAGCACTCAGAGTGACTTTGCAGGACTTTGTGAAAGCCAATCTGGCCCCCTACAAATATCCGCGTCAGATCGAATTCGTCGCGAGCCTGCCGCGCACGGAAACCGGCAAATTACAGCGGCATCGACTGCGCCAAAGGGAGACTACACAATGAAATTACTACAACCTCCTGAATGGCTCCCACCAAAGGGGTACGCCAACGGCATTGCGGCTCGCGGGACGATGGTTTTCGTGGGTGGACAAATCGGCTGGAATGGACAGCAAGTGTTCGAAACCGATGATTTCATCGCGCAAACGCGGCAGGCCTTGCTGAACATCGTTGCCGTACTGCGCGAGGCGAACGCGGCGCCGGAACACATGGTGCGCATGACCTGGTACATCGTTGATCGCGACGAATATGTCGCACGGCTCAAGGAGCTTGGCGCGGTTTATCGCGAAATCATCGGTCGCAATTTTCCGACGATGAGCTGCGTCGAGGTGTCGCGTCTGGTGGAGTCTCGCGCCAAAGTTGAGATTGAAGTGACTGGCGTCGTTCCCGACTCGCTGTAGGATTTGTCTTCAATTTCTGCGCGGAGTAGCCCGGCCCGCACTTTGCGCTCATAATTTCGCTCTGTCTCCCCGTCTGGCATACTCTTGCGAAAATCGCTATTCACGAAACTGCGCGAAAAACAGCGCACACGACAGAGGAGATCGCATGAAAAAGGTAGAAGCCATCATCAAGCCGTTCAAGCTTGACGAGGTACGTGAGGGGTTGGCTGAGGCAGGCGTTACGGGGCTCACGGTAACGGAAGTCAAAGGATTTGGGCGGCAGCGCGGTCACACCGAGCTCTATCGGGGCGCTGAATACGTCGTTGATTTTTTGCCAAAAACGAAAGTTGAATTGATCGTCGCCGATGGTGATGTGGACCGTGTAGTGGAAGCCATAGTCAAAGCCGCGCGCACCGGAAAAATTGGCGATGGAAAGATCTTTGTGTCGAATGTGGAGCAGGTGCTGCGCATTCGCACGGGGGAAACAGGGGACGCGGCAATCTAGCCGTAATTACTTTAAATCATTCAGGGAGAAAAAATCATGTCAATGATGGATGAATTCAAGACCTTTGCACTCAAAGGCAACGTAATGGATTTGGCGGTCGGCGTCATCATCGGTGGCGCGTTCGGCAAGATCGTGGATTCGATTGTGGGTGACCTGATCATGCCGGTTGTTGGCAAGATTTTTGGAGGGCTCGATTTCTCAAACATGCTGATTGTGCTTGGCGACAACCCGAACAAGCTGACCACGCTTGCCGACCTCAAGAAAGCCGGCATCGCCACGTTCGCGTACGGAAATTTCATCACGGTTCTGATCAACTTCATCATTCTGGCGTGGATCATTTTCATGATGGTCAAAGCCATGAACAAGATGAAAAAGGCGGAGCCGGCACCCGCCCCCGCGCCGACGCCGGAAGACGTGGTGCTGCTGCGTGAAATTCGCGACAGTCTCAAGAAATAGTCGTTAAAAACACCGGTCCGAAGAAAAACCGACCGCTTGGTCGGTTTTTCTTTTTTTGGGGTTTACACTTGCGCCATTGCCTCTCTTTTAGAGGCTTTTTAGGTGATACTGCGTTGGCAAAACGCGCAGATTGCTGGACAATTGCTTATGTGTGATAACGAATCAGTGCGTTATCGTTTCCGGAAATAAAAGGAGGTTTTTATGGTTCGAATTCTTTGCGCTGCAATCGCAGCGACGTTTGTGGCGTCTGCCGCACATGCGCAACTTAAAGTCGGCGCGACGCTGTCGCTGACCGGGCCCGCGGCCTCACTCGGGATCCCCGAGAAAAATACGATTGACTTGATGCCGAAGAAAATCGGCGGGCTCGACGTCACCTACATCGTACTGGATGACGCGTCCGACACGACCAAGGCGGTCACCAACACCAAAAAACTGATCACCGAGGACAAAGTTGACGTGATCATCGGCTCCACGACCACGCCAAACGCCATGGCGATGATTGACGTGATTGCCGAAGGTGAAACGCCCAATATTTCGCTGGGCGGTTCGGCTCGCATCGTCGACCCCGCCAACCCTAAAACGCGATGGGTGTTCAAGGTGTCGCAGCATGATTCGTTGATGGCCGACGCGATTGCCGTGCATGCCAAAGCGGCTGGCATTACGACGATGGGTTTCATCGGCTACAACGACGCCTACGGCGAAGGCTGGCTGGTGGAGATGAAGCGCTCGGCGACGACTGCGGGCATCAAGATGGACACGGTTGAGCGCTTCAACCGCACCGATGCCAGCACCACGGGGCAGGTGCTGAAGCTGATGGCCGCTAACCCGCAATCGATTCTGATCGTAGGCTCCGGCACGCCAGCTGCAACGCCGCACAAAGAGCTGTTGGCGCGCGGTTATAAAGGCCGGATTTATCAAACGCATGGCGTCGGCAACTCAGACTTCCTTCGCGTTGTAGGAAAAGATGGATACGGCTCCTTCCT
>JAYWAQ010000009.1:0-7535 GCA_043782305.1 Burkholderiales bacterium | reverse complement strand
ATGCGCGCGGCAAACCCCTGCTGGTGTTGCCCGACGTCGAAACCACGATCTCGTGGCGTTCACTTTTTTTATTTGAGCCTCGACTGTCGGCGTTGACCATTCGTGCGCCGCGTCTGGTCATACGCAGAACCGCGCAGAATTCGTTGACGGTGGCGGGCATCGACGTTGACCTGTCGAGCCAAAGTGAAGGCGATCCTGGCCTTGTCGACTGGCTGTTGAAGCAGCGGCTGGTGCAGATCATTGGCGGCGAAGTTGAATGGCAGGATGAGTGGCGAAAATTGCCGCCGCTACGGCTCTCTAACGTGAACATTCGCCTGCTCAACAGCGGTTCGCAACACAACATCGGCGTGACTGCGGTGCCGCCGCAAGAGTTGGCGTCGCCCATTGATCTGCGCGGCAATTTCAGCGGCACGGATTTAATAAAGATCAGCGATTGGGACGGGCTGGCCTATTTGCGCACCGACTACGCAAACCTTGGCCTGTTCACACGATACTTTCCGCTGCCTGTCGAAATTTCACGCGGCGACGGCGGCTTGCAGGCGTGGTTTGAAATTGATGGTGGTCAACCCGTGGCGGTGACAACGGATCTGGCAGTCAGTCAAGCCAGGCTGCGCTTGCCGTCAGGCGCTTCCGTTGCGCCTGTCGCAGTTGGCCATGCCACTGCTGGAACGCTCCGGGGCGAATCCGTCGCCGCCATGCTGGAGCCTCTGGAGTTGTCTACGTTGACCGGGCGAATGTCGTGGCGCAACAAAGCGATCGCCGGCGGCGATGTCAAAGCGCCTATCACGCAACAGCGCTGGTCCGTGCGCGATATGTCGGCGGTGACTACGGCAGGCTTTAAGACATCCGTGATCACAGGAGAGGTGGTCGTCGATTTTCGGGGCGACGAGACGACGGGCGGCTCGGTTCGCCTGTCCGAGCTGGATTTGGGTAGCCTCAATGTGCTTGCCAAATCATTGCCGCTTACTGAAGCGCTGCGCTCGCAATTGTTGCGCAGCCAACCGACGGGCATGGTGCGCGCGGTGGATGCCAAATGGCAGGATCAAACTGCTCAGAACGCAAAGAGCGGGGATGCTGCGCTCGGTCGATATCTGGTTGAAGGCTCGGCAGAACTCTCGAAACTGTCGTGGAAAGAGCATGACGGTGTTCCCGGCGTGACCGGACTTTCGGCATCCGTCAAAGGTTCTACTCGCGAAGGCGAGATTCAGCTCGGCGCGTCCGGTGTGAAGGCGGTGTCCGGCGCGGCGAAACTCCTCAGTGCGCTGTTGCCGACATCGAAGGATAAAGACGCGAAGGTCGTGGCAAAGGCGGCGCCGAAGTCCACACCGCCGCTTCCACCGATCGTGCTTGATTTCGGGAAGCGTTTTGATGCGCCGCTGACATTTGACAGTCTGCGAGGTGCGCTTAAATGGGCGCGGAAGGCCGACGCTAACGGTGTTGTGGTCACCACCATTGACACTTCGTCGTTCGTATTTGAAAACGCGGATATGGCGGGCACAATCAGCGGTACTTGGCATAGCGATTCGCTTGGCCCTGGCGTGGCTAATCTGACGGGTACGTTGTCGCGGGGCGACGTCACCGCGACGCATCGCTATTTGCCGGTTACGCAAGCCCCGCAAACCCGTGCCTGGCTGCGGTTGGCGGTGCTGGGCGGTACGGCGCACGACGGCCGCTTTAAGGTGAAAGGCCCGCTGTGGCACTTTCCGTTTCGCAATGATCGCGAAGGGATATTTGAAGTGACCGGACAGGTGAAAGGCGGCGTGCTTGATTACGCGGACCATTGGCCCCGTGCAGAAAACATCGACACACAATTAACCTTTCATGGCACCAGCATCACTGCACAAGTAGCAGGTGCGACGATTGCCGGTGTGCCGATCGCGGCGACCGATGTGAAGCTTGACGACACCGCTAGCGAGTCGCCGAAACTCGAAATTCGCGGTAGCGCGAAGGCGCCCGTGAATGACTTTTTGAAATGGGTGGTCGCCAGTCCCGTCAACGCCTGGCTTGACGGCTTTCTGCAGACGGCAAAAGCGAGCGGCAACGGACGCTTGAACCTTGCGCTGACGTTGCCGCTGGAATCGATGGACAAATCGCGTATCGCCGGTGAGTTCGTGTTTGCGGGCAATCATCTGGAACTCGGTGGCGATATTCCGCCATTGGATAACGTTAACGGAAGCGTTCGTTTTTCTGAAGCTGATTTCCGCAGCGAAAATGTGACCGCCGAGGCGCTCGGCGGGCCACTCAAAGTTGCGATCACGACAGACGCTGGACGTATCAAAACACAGGCATCAGGCGTAGCTTTGTTTGAGCGTGTCCGTGAGCGGTACGCCTATCCGGGGCTCGATCAACTCGCCGGGCAGACGCAGTGGCAGCTTGAAACAGTGCAACCCGCCAAGCCCGGTGCAAGCGCTAACGGCGCTAACGCTGCACCGGAAACTCTCATGACTTTGAGCCTTACAACCGTGCAACCGAAGTGGCCACTGGACGGGGTATTTCAGGTGACCACAGCGCAGCGCGACACTACGTTGCCGATGCAAATCAGCATGCAGCGTGCCGCGCTTGACAGGGGTCGTGACCGGCTTACGGTCGAGGTGCCGGGGCAACTGCACGTCATCCTTGAGCGCAGCGCAGCCAATGCGGCTGACGTGCGCGTAGTGGAGCGCGCAACGCTTGACATCGGTGCGCAAAAAACGGCGCTTCCGGCGCGCGGTTATGCCTTGCGCGGTGAGGTGCTAAAGCTTGATGCTGATGCTGCCATTGCCTTCCTGAATCATCCGTCGGTGATGGGCAAAAAGAGCGTCGGTGGGATGCCTAGTGAGAGCACTAGCGCAGACTTCGTCAACATCAATTTGCGTGCAACAGAAGCCGTGCTCTACGCTCACAAATTCAACGACGTCACGTTGCGCGCACAGCCTACTGGCCAGCGCTGGCGACTCGCGCTTCGCAGTAAGGAAGCCACTGGGACTATCTCGCTCGATACGTCGGCCGATAGTGGCGCGGTCGATGCGGTGGCGATTCGCTTGCAGCGCTTTTCGTGGCCCACACCTGTACCCAATTCAGCGCTCGTGATTGCCACGGAAAAAGCGTCTCCCAGCGTCGACAATCAGCGCTGGCCGAAGCTTGATTTGACCGCTGACGCTTTCGTCAGCGAAGGCCGCGAATTCGGCAAACTTGAAATGCGCGCGCAACCCGCGTCCGACGAGTGGCGGATCGAACAGGTGAAGCTCACCAACGCCGATGGCAGCATCGAGGCCAAAGGTCGTTGGCGAACCAAAGGCGGCCCCGCAGCGCTCGGGGATACGGCGGTTGACGTCACTTTGAATTGGTCCGATGCCGGAAAATTCATGGCGCGATTCGGGCTACCCAAAGGCGTTGATCGGGGTGCTGGATCGCTCGTTGGATCGGTAAGTTGGGCCGGGAGCCCGGCACAATTCTCGTACGCGAAGCTAGGGGGAAAATTCGCGCTCGAAACCGCGCAAGGCCGGTTCACTGAGATGGAGCCGGGCATCGGCAAGCTGCTTGGCGTCTTATCGTTGCAGGCGATTCCGCGTCGCCTTTCGCTTAATTTTGACGATCTGTTTGGAAAAGGCCTGGCGTTTGACGAGATCAAGGCTGACGTCGCGATCAACGAGGGTGTGGCCAGCACCGACAGCTTGACGATTTACGGACCGTCGTCGCGGGTGCAAATTCGCGGCAGTGCCGACATGAATCGCGAAACGCAAGACCTTCAGGTGCGTGTGTTTCCCAGCCTGTCGACGGCCACCGCGATTGGCATCGGTCTCGTTACCGCCAATCCGGCGATTGGCGCTGCGGCATTACTGGGCCAAAAGCTTGCCAGAGATCCCATCGAGCGGTTTCTGATGCGCGAGTTCGCAGTAAAAGGCACCTGGGCCAATCCCGACGTGCGCCAGTCGGGCGATGCGGCACCAATGCCTGTCGTTAGTGGCCCTGCTGTGACACGGGTTGAGTAAAAAGCGCCCTACCGCGCGCCCTTCAAAAGCACCAGCACCGCGCCGCTCCCACCGCCATTTGGGCGCGGTTCGCAATAGGCGAGCACTTCGTCTTTGAGCTGCAACCAGCGCCTCACTTTATTGCGAAGCACCGGGATTTTCTGGTGACTGGACAGGCCTTTGCCGTGGATGATGCGCAGGCAGCGCCAGTCAGCCGCACGCGCTTTGCGCATGAATTCCATGAGCGCTTCATGCGCTTCATCCTGAGTGTGATTGTGCAGGTCAATCTCCGCGTTGATTGTCCACTGTCCACGCCGTAGTTTGCGCAACAGATCGGGGCTGACTCCGGCGCGCAGATAACTCTGTTCGTCCTCAATGTCTGCGCCGATGTCCCAACTCATGGGGCTTGGGTACAGGGCAAGCTGGCTGGCAGCGAGCGCAGCCTGCTCGTCGGCATTGCGTTGCACAGGATTGGGTTGCGGCGGCGCGCGGCGCACGTTTGCTGTTGGCGCTTGCGCGAAGGGAACAGCGTCCTTTACGACGGCGCGGAACAGTTCGCGATCCCTGTCGCTCGGGTCCTTGTAGGTGCTCCAGGGCCGGAAGTAATCCGCGAAGCGGAGTTCGGGTTCCGGAACCGGCGCAGGAGCGACATTCGTCGAGTCATCGTTAGCACGCGCCGCCGCCCGTCGTTCATGGCGCGACAGCTTACGCTCTGTTTTGATCAGGGCAGCGAGTTCAGAGAGGTCTTTTCCAGAGGCTGCCACGATGACTCCATGACAAAAACATACTTGAGCGCGCGACTACTTTCGTTGTTCCGACGACTTAGCCGTGCAGCGCTTCGAGATACGCCTGCGAATCGAGCGCTGCCATGCAGCCCGTGCCCGCGCTGGTGACCGCTTGACGATAAACGTGATCAGCGACGTCGCCTGCGGCAAAAACGCCGGCAATGTTGGTTGAGGTTGCGCCACCTTCAGTGCCGGTCTTAACTTTGATGAAGCCGCCGGCCATGTGGAGCTGGCCTTCAAAAATGCCGCTGTTCGGCGTGTGTCCGATGGCAACGAAGAGGCCCGGGGCTTTCACTTCCTGGGTGCTGCCGTCCTTCATGCTTTTGAGGCGCACGCCGGTTACACCCGAGTTGTCACCCAGCACTTCGTCAACATAGTGATCCCAGATCACGCTCATGTTGCCGCCTTTGGTTTTGGCCATCAGGCGATCTACCAAAATGGCTTCAGCCTTGAACTTGTTGCGGCGATGGACGACGGTCACGGTCTTCGCGATGTTCGACAGATACAGCGCTTCTTCGACGGCAGTGTTGCCGCCACCGACGACGACAACGTCCTGTCCCTTGTAGAAAAAGCCATCGCACGTTGCGCAGGCCGACACGCCTTTGCCGTGAAATTTTTCTTCACTGGCTAAACCCAGATATTTCGCTGACGCACCGGTAGCGACGATCAAGGCGTCACAGGTGTATTCGCCGCTGTCACCTACCAGACGCTTCGGCGTTTCGTTCAGATACGTCGTGTGCATATGATCAAAAATAATTTCGGTGCCGAAGCGCTCGGCATGCTTCTGGAAACGCTCCATGAGCTCCGGGCCCTGCACACCGTCCGCGTCTGCGGGCCAGTTGTCGACCTCGGTCGTTATGGTGAGTTGGCCTCCTTGTTGCAAGCCCGTAATGAGCACGGGCTTCAGATTGGCGCGGGCTGCGTAAACGGCGGCGGTGTAACCAGCAGGGCCGGAGCCTAAGATGAGGAGGGGGCAATGGCGAGGGGTGGACATGAATTTACAGCGTAGGAGAGTAAGCGAAAGAACGAATGTAGCGGCGCAGGCTTAAGCCAAACTTATTGGGCGGTGGGGACGGGACTATCCACCGGTCAATGCCACCATTCGAATCAGGTGCGCCAGTGAGGTGGCTTCCATTTTTTCCATGACACGCGCGCGGTGCGCTTCGACGGTTTTGATGCTGATATCAAGATCGTAGGCGATGGTTTTGTTCATCTTGCCGGTGACCACAGCGTCGAGCACCTGACGTTCGCGTTCTGACAGCGTGGCAAGCCGCGCCTCAATACCGGACACATGATGCTTTTGCGCCTGCGTTTCTACCGCGAAAGAGAGCGCTTCTTCAATGCGCTTCAAGAGTTCGCTCTCGGCAAACGGCTTTTCGATGAAATCAAATGCGCCGCGCTTAATCGCGGTTACCGCAATCGGCACATCGGCATGTGCTGTGACAAAAATCACCGGCAGATTGATATTGCGCGCGGCCAACGCCTCCTGGGTCTGGGTGCCGCTCATTCCCGGCATGCGAACGTCAAGAATGGCGCAGCGCGGTGGTCCTCCGACACCGGGTTTGATCTCGGCCAGAAAGCTCTCGGCGTCGGCAAACAGCCGTGCCTGGTAGCCGTGCGTTTGCAGCAGCCAGGCGACAGAATCGCGAAACGCTTCATCGTCATCAACGACGTAGACAATGCCAGGGTGAATGCTCATGGGAAGGGATCTGTTGCTCGAAGTGTGGATGCGGTTTGCGGTGAGGTGTTTAGCGTATTCCGCCAGCGAACTAGCCGATATCGCCTTCATCAAACGGAAGCGTGAAGCGGAAAATCGCGCCGACCGGTGTATTTTGCTCGAATGTGAGGTTGCCCTCGTGATATTCAATCAAAGAGCGGCAGATGTTAAGACCCATGCCCATCCCGTCGGCCTTCGTGCTGAAGAACGGCGAGAACAATTGCTTCACTGCGTCGGCATCAATGCCCACGCCGCTGTCGGATACTTCAACCGAGCAAAAGTGTGAGTCCAGCCGTGCGGTGCGTACGACCGCAATTCGCTGAAGCGGTGGCAAATGTTGCATGGCTTCGCGCGCATTGCGCAGAAAATTCACGATCACCTGCTCGATCATGATCTGATCGGCAAACACGAGTGGCAGATTTGGCGCAAGCCGCAGCACGCAGGTCAGCGCGCGTTCTTCGTCGTCGCTTTCCACCAGCTGCACGACATCGCGCACCAGCGCATTGATATTGAGCGCTTGCCGCTGTGGCTCCCTGGTGCGTACAAACTCGCGAACCCGGCCGATGATGGCCCCGGCGCGCGCCACTTGGGCATCGGCCTTCTCCATTGCGCCGATGACTGCCATATCCGCCGAACCACTCCCCTTCAATCGCTGGATGCAGCCGCTCACGTAATTTGCAATGGCCGCGAGTGGCTGATTAATTTCGTGCGCGAGTGTGGACGCGATTTCGCCCACCGTCATCAGCCTCGAAGTGCGCGTGAGCTTGTCCTGCTGCGTTTGGCGGATGCGGTCCGCATGCACGCGATCAGTGACGTCGCCTAGCGTGGTGAGTCTCGCAATGCGACCATCCACCCAGCGCACGGCGCGCGTGCGCGTCAAGAACCAGCGGTGACTGGCGCGATGTTCCAGCTCGTCCTTAAACACCTCGCCCGGTTCGCCTTCGATGGTGAGCAGTGCGCTCGCCGGATACTTGCTGCTCGGGCTGGCGACAAAACCATCCTCCAGCGCGCTCGCGTTCTTGCCTACGCCGAGGTACGGAAAGGCCTCCTGTGCGCTGGTGTTGAGATACAGCACGTCATTGC
>JAYWAQ010000008.1:0-7540 GCA_043782305.1 Burkholderiales bacterium | reverse complement strand
TGGGATCTGCGACGAAGGCGAAGCGGTTAGCGAAGTACACGCAGGGCCAGCGGCGGTACCGGCAGGAAGCGAGATGTTTGCCAGATTTACGCCCGGGGGCAAGGTCAATCTCGTCGATGTGGTGCAAACCAGGGTTAGCGCATCTGTCTGTGTACAAGTCGTATCCGACTTACCAGCTGCAGATGGGGTCTGTGCCTCTGCCGCGCCAATTAGTGAATATATGCCGAGCGCACATATCAAGCTTAAAACTCTTTTCATACAGCCATCCTCTAAGGTGTCGTCAAATTTGACATTGTCGCCCCCGAAACTTATCTCTACATTTTAGTCGATTCGTTTTATTCTTGCTGCGCCAAACCGACCAACGGTACTTTTTATTTATAAAAAAAGGGCCCGAAGGCCCTCTTTTTTCAAACTCAAGCGAAGACTATTGAATCTTGCGTGAGTACTTGAGCGTGTAGCTGTTGCTGTAGTTCTGTTGCGGATTACCCGTTTTGAACGAAGCGCCAGAGATCGCGAAGCCAACCACTGGAAGACCGAAGTAAGTCAGAGGTGTGCCGACGCCCGAAGTAGTCGCACCGTTAGCGCCGGTGGTATTGATGATCTCACCCGTACCAGTAATGAACGCGTTCGGATTCGTGAACGACAACGACAACCAGCCGCCTTCTTTGCCAGCTGTAGCAACGGCAGCACCCTGGTTCTGAACCGGGTTGATGCCTACGTCATTGGTTGAGCCCAGCGTCAAGCTTGCGCCAGTAGCTGTAACACCACCAAACGAGATCACGTTGGCTTCGTAGCACAGGGAGTTACCCTTAGCTGCAGGCGGACGTGGTGAGAAGTCGTCGTTTGTTACACCAACGAATTCTTCACGATCGGTTGAAGCCAGTGCAACGTCGTCACAGGACACGCCGTTTGTCGAATCCCAAACACGCTGGAAAGGTGGTCGAACGATAGTACCGTTCACGTACTGACTCTTAGTCGGCATCGTGATAACCCAATCAGTACCGATGATTCCATCCGCAGTGAAGGCATACTCGCCGTACACGTTGTCATGCATCATCGTTGCCGATACTGCAGAAATCGTGTTGAGCCAGTTAGTGATGTACAAGTTACCACCGTTGGTTACAACGCTGGTTTTGCTCGTGCCTACGTTACCGGCCAAGTTCGGGGTTGTATCACCCGAAGAAGTGACTGGGGGACGATTTGTCCATCCCAGACCGTCGATAGCTACAGCATCGTAACCCGTGCTGGCACCACCTGCTGCGTTGAGGATAGTTCCGTTACCGAACATACCACCGGAAGGGAGCGACAGACCAGATGCTGCAACAAAGAGCGCATCGGTAGTCAGCTTACAAGCCGGGACGCCAGCGACGTGCGTAACGTCTTTGCCAAGTGCCGAAGCATTGTCAATCGTCGCCATTTCAATCATCTCGACGTAACCTTCACGGGTACGATCAAGCGTTTGAAGCGCTGCTGCGTCAGTTACGAACAGGAAGTTACGGAAATCCGCGCCACCCGCTGGAATCTTTGGATTGGTGCAGCTCTTATCAGCAGTCGTGATGTTTGCACCAGCAGCCGTAGGAGCGATTAAGCCTGTCCAAACGTCTTTAGCAGACAGGAACAAGTTAAAGTCCAACACCTCTTGCGAGTTTTTGCCTTCAAGGAAACGTACCTTGACCGCTTTCGCCTGAGTTGTTGTGTTGACGACCGACAACAACGTTACGTTGCCCGCGCGGACCGTGTAGTAAGGATAGACAAGTGCTTGGCCTAGACCATCAGCATTGACGTAGACGGCATTCGCAGCGCCCGCCATAGCGAGAGCGCCAGCACCCGCGAGGGCGGAGAACAGCGCCTTTTGCTTGAACGTTTTCATAATTAGATTTGACTCCTCTGCATTGAGTTTTTGAGTGATCACTTTAGAACCAACAGCAATATTAGTTTTTTCGGACATTTGCCCTTGACTGAAGTCTACAACAGTTTTCATCGCCGGATCAACCAAAGCTCGCCGTTTTGTAGAGTCCATAACTCTTCGACAGGAATAACCTGCGGACGAGTGCCGACATTGCGGACATAGACAGGTAGCGTCAGATTGACCCTGACAGTGCAGACCGTGTTCTCGCAACTAACGCCAGTGACACCTGCCGCTAAGTAGCCCATACGTTGCATCGTGGCTTGGTATTCGTTTTGCGTAATCCCGACGCGCGACGCCTCCGACAAGTAATTGAATGCTTCGCTGAAACGCTTGTCTGTCAAGGCTTTCCAGCGAGCCGATGAGCGCGCAGCGGCTCGTTCTTGCATCTGTTCGAGCGTCATTTTTTGCGTCGATACACCACCGCTGGTGGCGCATGCGGCTAAAAACAACGGCAAGGATAAGACGGCCACGATTACCGCTTTCCCATAGGCAAACTTAAAGCGCATGTTCATCCTGAAAGCTGGGGTAAAAAATTAGATGTCGGCGTGGCAGACTGCTGTTGCGTCAATACAACAATTGGGTCATCGTTCGGCATTGTTCGGCTGCACTTTCAGTGATTGATTGAACTCGTTTGGAATTTTTTCAGCGGCACGACGCTCTTTAAGTTCTTGTCGCGCCTCGGACGCGGTCGGGAGTCCACGCGTTCCGACCTGAGGCATGCTGCCTTCGATACCGCTCATACTTTGACGAAGCTCGTCGACCACGCTTCGCGTGTCCTCCACTGTCGCCATGATGCGGGGCGTAATCAGCATTATCAGCTCCGATCTGTTGGAGTCCGAGGTCTGCGTTCCAAACAATCCGCCCAATATGGGAATTGTTGAGACGAACGGAACGCCAGCAGTGCCTTTCGTAGTGGAATCCTGAATGAATCCACCCATCAAAATGGTGTCGCCGTTCGGCACCATGAGCGACGTGGTTACGCTCTTCGTGTCGATGTTCGGATTTGTTCCGGCGGGCGCGGCGGCCGCGTTACTTGTTTGTTGGTTGATTTCAAGAAAAACATTGTTTCCACTGACACGCGGCGTGACATTCACAGTAATACCCGTCGAGATGTACTGTTGCGTCGTAGTCGTCGTGTTCGCAGTCACGACACCTAGGCTTGAGGGCGTCGTTACGGTTCCGGTGGTAACCGAGATTTGCTGACCCGAAACGAAAGATGCCTTCTGATTGTCGAGCGTGATCAGCGTTGGTGAGGCGATCGTGCGGTATTGCGACGTCGTCTGCAAAGTGTCAATGGCCGCCTTTACCGCCGACCCTACAGACCATGTGTAGTTGAATGCCGCCCCGGCAGCCGCATTAGCCAGAGTTCCAATTCCGTTCGCAGACGTCATGCGGTTGGCGGGTGCGTTAGGTTTGCCCGTGAACAACCCGCTCAGGCCAAACGAAAAATCGCCAGTGAGTTGAATCTGCGCAATCTGAACCTCGATAGCGATCTGCTTGGGTGCGGTATCCAACTTCTTAATAGCCGACTCAATGGCTGCGTACTCTGAAGGCGTCGCAACAATCAGCAGCGCATTTCGGTCTTTATCGGCAATGACGTTTGCATTACGGGCGAGTCCTGTTGACTGACCCGCTGCGCCGGCAACACCCTGAGTGTTGACGAACGGTCGTTGCACAGTCGTAGTTTGCGGGTTGTTAAACGTATTGCCTGGCGTAATCAGTGGCTGGCCCGCTATGGGTGAAACTGCGGAACTTAAGGTGGTGGCCGTCTGCCCGGGCGCGACCGTGGCCGTCGTCGTCTGATTGACCCGCCCGGTAACAGCCTGTTGCAAGATCGCCTGCAGCTTCTCGGCCTGCGTGAATTGCAGGTAATAAACATAGAGTCGCGCGCCACCGCCAGCATCAGTACCTTTGTCCAACCGCTCAAGCCACTGGCGAGCTTCGAGGATGACGTCACGTTGTGGCGAGATCAGTAACACGGCATTCATGCGCTCGATGGGCACAACACGTAGCAACCCAGCAAATGGATTGGTGGCGGCGGGAAATATTTTTTCCCAGTCAGCGGCCACGGATTTAACGTCCGCTGACTCCAGCGGATAGACGAGAAATGACATGCCGGACATCAGGTTCACGTCGAACATTTCGGCGATTTCGAGCATGTTCCGAATTTCGGCTTCAGTCCCGGTGAGGAAAAGCAGATTACGCAATTCATCAACACGAATCGAGCCAGCAGCCGGTTGCTTGGCGAACGGTGCCATGACCCGTTCCAGCTCTTTTGCGCCGATATGACGAACCGGCAAGATGATGACGCCATTGCCACCCGCTGGTCGCAGTTGTAGGCGCGGCGTAGCCGTTCCCAGATTCGCGCCACTTTCGGGCAGTATGCGCCAATAGTTACCTTCCTTGACCACTACAGCTTTGACCATGCGCAGGAGCATTTCAAGGGTCGGAATGATGTCCGAGCGCTTGATGCCTTTCGCCGTACGAACAGTCACGGTGCCCGTCACCGCTGGATCAATGACAAAGCCTTCGCCCAGCGCATCGCCAATCAGGTTACGTACGATTTCGCGGATGTCGCCATTTTCGAAGTTGACTGTTATCGTGCCCTGTTCGTCGCCGTCGGCGGGACGCGCTTGCGGGATGCGGAACGTGCGATCGTTACCTAACGACATCTTGACACGATCAGGTGTGTCGGTTCGTGTGTTCGCTGGATCGGCCTGCGCGACCGATGGGGCTTGCATCAGGCGCGGCGCGCTCGCGGCGACCCGAGGATAAAGCGTATCCGATCGAGCAGGTGCCGTGCCTGTGCCACCCGGGGTACTTGCGCAACCAGCCAGCCCCACCGCCATCAAGATGGCAAACCCTCCGCCCAACTGTGTCGCCGTCATCTTTTTGTTCCGATCTTTCATCTCAATATCCTATTGGCCACCGGCTTGCTGCCGGGCAAGGCGACGGCGCTCAAGCATTTCCACCACATTCATGACCTGTCGCGGTTCATTCGATTGCGGAGTCACTTCAACCAAACCGTTCGGGTACACGCGTGGGCCTGGAACTGAAGGTTGCACCGCCGCCGTCGGGATGGGTGGTTGCGCTACCGCCACGACCGGTGGAGTCGGCTGCACCTGCGCGACAGGTTGAGCTGGTGGTGGCGGCGGCACGACAGGTTGCGGCACACGGCCTGAGGCCGTGAACTTGGCCAGTTCAAGCACGTCAGTCTCGCCTTGAAACGCGAGTGTGACCTGCGTCGCATCAACTTTTTTGACGGTCATTTCCTGAAGCGCATCGCCTTCACGAATGCTTTTGGTCCGATTGGAGGCAATCTCGCGAACCTGCGCCACTTTGACGGTACCCAGATCCATCACGCCGATCAATTGGTACAAACCGCGCCGCACTTGAGGCTTGGGGGGTTCTGTGGCAGCGACTACCAGCTGGGTCGGCGCGGGCTTACGTGTTGGGTTGAGCAATGGCCTCTCAGATATCTGGGCGTAATTCGTCGCCTCTCCACCGAGACGAAAATCCGGTAACACAGCGGCGGTGTCATGCTTGCCCGTGACTGATCGCGAGGGTGTGGGCGACCCGGTGAGTGCTGAACCCCATTCGGTCTCAAATCCGAGTGCGGCCACGAGTGCAACTGCGAGTGCAATCAAGCCGTTCCGAAGCGTGAAAAGTGAACTCATCCCTTGCCTCCGGGAGCGGCAGTACCCACGCTGTTAGCGCCACTGCCAGCGGCTGCCGGAGCGCGTGGATTGCGCGTTACGTCTTTCGGGCCGTAGGCCTGGACTTCCATCGTCGCCGAAACTTCCGGCTCCTGATTTGGCGGCGGCTTGTAGCCGCGTGGCACGGTGGCCCGAATTGTTGTGCTGTCGATGAACAGATAGGGAATGGACGTCTCGATGGCGTACAACACTTTCTGTAGCGATGCTGGAGTCGCGTTGAAGCCAATATTCAACGAATAGACGCGGAAGCCGCCTTCGTCCTTAACTGTAGCGGCCTGAATCGAAGCCAATCTTGAACCGTTGGTTTCGACAATCTGGCGCACCAGATCGGTCAACTCAGCTCCGCCCAGGTTGGGCGCAGTATTTTTGAGGAAAAAGCGGGCACTTTCGCGGGCCTTGAGTAGATCAAGCGCACGCTGATACTCGGGTCGCTGCGAAGACACGCGGCGATAGCGATCAATGCGTTCCTGTGCCTGCGTCGCTGCGTCGTCGTAGCGGTGATAGAGCACGTAGGATGGAATTGCAATCGCCGCAATGACTGCGCACGTCGCGAGCAACAATAACCCGACAGCTAATAGCCGACCGCGTAAACCGGTGGGCCAATTCATGGCCGTTTCTCCGGTGTCGTGGGCGGTCCGCCGTTAGCGCCAGAACCGACTGTCGTGGCACTTGAGTTTGCTGCGCCTTTTCGTGATCCATCAGCAGGCAACGCCACGGCTGCGGGATTTACTGGCGCAGGCACTGCTGCGGGCACTGCGCCAGGCGCGGGAGTTGCACCGGGTACAGCTACGGTCGTTGTCGCAGCAGCGGCTGTTGCTGCGCCCGGCGCGGGTACAACTGCGGTCGCAGGTGCGGTAGCCGCTTTTGCTGAAGCGGGGGCACCAGCGGGCGCGGCGGGCACGACAGAAACACCCGGCACCGTCATCACAGCCGATGCGTCTGACAGCAGCAAAGACTTCGGCAAATCGGCAGCGACCAGTTCGCCCGCGATATGAAAGCGCTCTGAGCTTGGGTTCGTCATGCGCACCATCGCGGCCTTAAGCACCGGGTCTTTCAGCAGCGGTGACTCTTGAAAGAGCTGCAAAATTTTGCCGCCGCTGCCAGTTTCGCCCTGCACGATGACTTCGCGAGTTTTCAGAGCGGGCGTGCTTTTTATTTCAAAGGATGTGGCCCACGTGTCGTCCGGCAGCCGTTTGGTGAGGTCTTCAATCACCTGAATCACCAGCGGCGCGCCGTGCTTGCGGGCGAGCGGCAGGTTGTATTCGCCAATCTGCTTTTCGAGTTGTTTCTGCAAAATGCTCGCGGCTTCCGCATCGGTCTTTGCCGTGGCTTCAACCGGCATCAGATCGATCACCTGCTGGCGCATTTGCCACAGCGGGAAGGCGATTAGTGCAACCGCGAGCAGAGCGCACAGCGCAAACAATGCCGTATTGAGCCAGCGATAGCGCGACGGCGCATCCGCCTCCGTTTGAGATGCGGTCAGCAGATTTAGCGACGAATCAATGTCCGTCGGCGCGAGGATGAGCCGTGTGACTTCAAGGTTTTTCTGTTGCGCATCGGCGAGCCACGGCGCGACGCGCGCACGCGGAACAGCAACAACCTCAACGCGACAGTTGCCAGCAGCCGCATTACGGTCAAGCACCTGAAAATCGTAGTACAGATCGCCCGCCCGAAGCGGCGTCAACCGGTCAAGCTCGAAACCCAGCACTTGCTGGAGACGACCCGATACCGCGATGGGCAGCTCGACCACCCGGCGAAAGCCATTGGCGTCGCCGGCGACCAGCGTGACCGCGCCGCCGCGTTGCGCCAACGCTGACCGCGTAAAAGTTTGCGAATCGAGAACCGATGCGCCAACGGCCCAGACCTGATCAGTCGCCGGGGCCCACATCGCGGGGCGGCGCGCTTGAATGGATTT
>JAYWAQ010000007.1:0-7547 GCA_043782305.1 Burkholderiales bacterium | reverse complement strand
GACATTGCGGCGATCCGCATCAAGCCGCACAGGTTGACGGCGCTGCCACTCGGCGACTCGATCGGCGTCCATATCGGCGATCTGGTGTTCGCGATCGGCAATCCGCTCGGACTCGATTCGACGGCGACCTTCGGCATGATCAGCAGTCTGCGGCGCAGCACGGTCGGCTACCGCAATTTCGAGGCCTATATCCAGCACGACGCCAGCGTGAACTCGGGCAATTCCGGTGGCGCGCTGCTCAATTTGCGCGGCGAGCTGATCGGCATCAACACGGCGATCATTGGCCCTACAGGCGGCAACGTCGGAATCGGGTTTGCTGTGCCGACCAACATGGCGATGCGTGTGATGGATCAGCTTGCACGTTTCGGCGAAGTAAAACGCGGTGGCATTGGTATCGCCGCAGTAGGCGAAGTCAATCAGGAGATTGCGAAAAAGGAACGCCTTCCCGCCATCGAAGGTGCCGTGATCGAAACAGTGATCTCTGGCAGTCCGGCCGACAAAGCGGGGCTTAAGAAAGGTGACGTCGTTCTCAACGCCAACGGACGCGCGGTGCGCACCGGTTACGACCTGCGCAATCAGCAGGGCTTGACCCCCATTGGTCAGCATCTCGATCTTTCGGTGATGCACAACGGCCAGCAGCGCAATGTGCGCATCATGATCGAAACACCCGCTCGTGCGCAGGGGCTGAAGCCACAAAAAATCAACGAATTGCCAGGCACCGAATTGGCGAGCATTCCAAAGGAACTCAATCGTCCGGGCGTCTATGTCCTCGACGTCACTCCTGCTTCGGAAGCACATCAAATCGGCTTGCGCGACAACGACATTTTGCTCGGTGTGAACGGCGCGTATGTGCAGTCGCCTGAAGAAGTACGGCGCGCGATTCGTGAGTCAAATCGCTTCGTGGTTTTCAACCTGCAACGAGGCGACAGCCGGATCGATTTGCGTGCGCGCAAGGGTTCGTCACAAGGCACATAGTGCCGTACAGCTTAGAGCTGAAATTACCTATATTTATGGGCTAGATGGTGATTAAGCCGCAAGTCGACTTATTGCCAAATCGCTACCCATCCCATATTAAACAGCCATTTCAACACAAAGCTGCTTCGTAAAAGCTAATCCAGCGCCATCTTCGCGCGCTTGGCGATCTCGCCGTAGCGCTTGTAATCCGCTTCGATTTGTTTAGTCATTTCAGCGGGCTGGCTCACGAACGGCTCAAAGCCGAACGTCGTGAATTTCTCTTTCACGTCCGCCTCGCCCAACGCCTTCGCAAGCGCATCAGCGACTTTCGCACTCATCGCGGCAGGCGTGCCTTTCGGAGCCAGCAGCGCAACCCACGCTTTCACTTCGAAGTTCGCAGGGCCGCCAACCTCTGCCATCGTCGGCACATCGAGATAACCCGCGACGCGTTTCGGCGCAGCGACGGCCAGAAACTTCAGTTTGCCACCGCGATAAAGTGGCCCGGCCGAGCCCGCCGTGCCGAACGCCCAGGACACATCGCCCGTAGCCACGGCCTGAAACAGCGACGGCGTTTCCTTATACGGCACGTGCGACATCTGCAAATTGGCAACCGACTCCATCATCGCCGCACCGATGTGCGCCGGGCTGCCAACACCCCATGAACCGTAAGTCAGCTCACCCGGTTTTGCTTTCGCGGCGGCGATAATTTCATTGACGCTCTTGAGCGGTGAATTGGTACCCGTCACAACGAAAAAGTACGTACGAAAAAACGTGCCGACCGGATCAAAATCCTTGTTCACATCGTACGGAATTTTTTTGTACAGATGCGGCAACAACGACATATGCGCGTCGTCCATTTGCACGAAGGTGTAACCGTCAGGCGCTGCCGCCTTGGCCGCCTGAATGGCGATGAATCCGTTGCCGCCCGGCTTGTTGTCGATGATGACGGTCTGACCGAGCGTCTTCATCATTTTTTCCGCGACGACACGCAACACCGAGTCTGGCCCCGCGCCTGCCGAGAACGGCGTGATGATGCGGATGCTTTTATTGGGGTAGTCGCTTTGCGCGAACGATGTCGAAGTCGTCGCGATAGTGGCTAAAACCGCTAGCGACGCGAACGTTCGGCGCAAACCTGATGGGTAGGACATGGTGAACTCCTTGAATTGAAATTGATGTGAAATTTGAAGAAAACCAACTTAGTGCTAACCGCGCGCGTCGCGGAAAAAGCCAAGTTTTTCCTGCGCGACGCGATCAGAAAAACAGAACAGCACGGACTCCTCGGACGCGTGTAATGTGTAAGGCATCCAGCCCGGAACGACGGCCACATCTTTCGGCGCAAGCACGAATTTTTGCCCTGCGACACTGAGCGTGGTTGAACCTTCTAGAGCAACAAAAATAGCGCTGTCGCTGGAGCGATAAGTCTGCGTGGAAAAACCCTTCGGCAGCAAGCGAATCGTGGTCGCCATGGTGGGCATCGCCCAGCCGCCGTCGACCGGATTAACGTAGCGCATCACATAACCCTGATGCGCATCGGGCGCACCAGCGTGCGCGAGCTGCGCGAGTGCTTCGCGGGTGCGTGCGTAGGGGTAATTGAAGATCGGCGAATTGAGCGCTTGCGCCCGATAGTTGAGCGGCAACAGGCCACTACCGTAACGTGCGAGTGAATCACCCGTTGGTCTTGTGATTGCTGCTTCTGCTTCGTGATGATCTTCACGAAACGTGCTGTTGAAATGGGCGAGCATCGGAATGTCGAGGCCGTCCAGCCACACCATCGGCCCGGTTGCTTCATGCCCATGGTGATGCCACGTCCATGACGGCGTGATCACAAAATCACCCGGCTGCATGATCGTCTTTTCGCCATCAACAGCGGTGTATGCGCCGTTGCCTTCTAGCACCAGTCTCAACGCCGATTGCGTGTGCCGATGCGCAGTTGCGACCTCGCCTGGCATGATGAGCTGAATGCCCGCGTACAGGGAACTTGTGATTTGCGATGAGCCGCGCAGCGCCGGATTCTCAAGAATCAGCACACGACGCTCAGCCTCTTCTGCACTGATGTGCGCCGCCGATTCGAGCACGAAAGGACGCACGTCCGCGTAGCGCCACTGGTGCGGCACACCGATAGGCGTCGGCGCTGCGGGCACCAGCGATTTCAGGCGCGTCCACAGCGGGGCCATATTCTGTGGATCAATGCGCGCGTAAAACGCTTCACGTTCCGCTTGATCAGTTCCTGTTGTTGCACTCATGCTCGCCTCCAAAATTCGCTAGTTAACGTGAACCGAAATTTCGCCGAGTCCGTCGATACCGCCGTGCATCGTCTGACCGGCGAGCACTTTACCAACGCCTTCGGGCGTGCCACTGTAAATGAGATCGCCCGGTTGCAAGCTGAAATATTTCGACAGATGCGCGATCACCTCTGGCACCGACCAGATGAGCTTGTCGATGTCGCTGCGCTGACGATCCGTACCATCGACCTTAACCCAGATCGCGCCTTTTGCTGGATGACCGATATCGGCGGCGCGACGAATGGGCGCAATAGGCGCGGACTCATCGAACGCCTTGCCCAACTCCCATGGACGGCCTTTGTCGCGTGCCGCCAGTTGTAAATCACGACGCGTCATGTCGAGCCCGACGGCGTAGCCGAACACATGCGCCTCAGCTTCCCCGACTGAAATATTCGCGCCGGCTTTGCCGATGGCAACGACGAGTTCGATTTCATGCTGATAGTCGCCACTGGCCAGTGGATAAGCGATTTCGCCGGTCTGCCCGAACGGCACGACAACGACTGAATTGTGTGGCTTGCAGAAGAAAAACGGTGGCTCGCGATCCGGGTCAAAACCCATCTCACGCGCATGCGCCGCATAGTTTCGACCCACGCAGTACACGCGGCGCACGGGGAAAAATTGATCTGTGCCAACGACGGGCACAGAGACTTGGGCTTCGGGTTCAAAGACGTAGTTCATGGTTTACTTTCGTTCAAATTTATCAATTTGGTTTAGCTTTGGAATGAGGCGCGATCTACCCCCTCTCCCTTGAGGGGAGGGTTGGGGAGAGGGTGACGGTGGAATGGGGAGGAGCCTTTGATCTCCAATGCACCCGCCCCCTCTCCCTAGCCCTCTCCCACGAGGGGAGAGGGGATAACGTACCTAGACAGCCAGACAAGTCTCTTTCCGCCACCCATAAAGCCACTCCACCGCATCATAAAAACGCTCAGGCGACCGCCCCTTCCACAAATCATTCCGCACCAACCGTTCAACATCCTTGGCGTGATAAATACGCCCCATTTCACGCGCTGACAGCACCACGCGCGCGGTGCGGGCAACACGCGAGCGCTCGTAGTGCGCGAAGGCTTTCGCGAAGTCACCTTCGTGCGCACCCAGCGCCTCACCCAACGTCACCGCGTCTTCCATCGCCATGCAGGCGCCCTGCGCGAGATACTGCAACATCGGATGCGCCGCGTCGCCCAGCAGGGTCGCACGACCATACGACCACTTGCCAATTGGCTCGCGATCGGCTGTGGCCCAACGCTTCCAGCTCTTGGGCAAAAAAATCAGTTGTCGCGCGCGCGGGCAAAGCCCGTTGAAATAACTCTCCACCTCAGCGGCGCTGCCTTCCGTCACGCTCCAGCCCTCTTTCTCGCGACTGTGAAATGTGACGACCAGGTTGTACTGCTCGCCGCCGCGCATGGGGTAATGCACGAGATGGCAATTCGGGCCGACCCAGATCGTGGCTGCGCTCCAGCGCAGGTCTTCCGGAAAATCTTTGGCCTCAACGACAGCGCGATACACAACGTGGCCGGAAACCCGGACCTGATCGCCGACCAGCGCATCACGCACGGCTGATTTCACGCCATCAGCGCCGATCAACGCCGCGCCGCGATGCGCAACGCCATGCTGGTCATACACGGTGACGCTCGTTGCGTCCTGCTCCACACGTTCAACGCGCGTTGAGGTTAGCAATTCAATTTGAGATGTCGCCTCGACCCCTTCGAGCAGGGATTTGTGCACGTCCGCACGATGAATTACGGCGTAGGGATTACCGAAGCGCTCGCGGAACGCCTCCCCCACCGGGATCTCGCCGACGACAGAATCGTCCACCGCGTCCATCATCAACAAACGCTCGGTGTAGACGGCACGAGCGCGCGCATTAGGGCCGACGCCCAGCGCATCGAACGCGGCAAACGCATTGGGCCCCAGCTGAATGCCAGCGCCGATTTCGCCGATCTCGGGTGACTGCTCAAGAACCTTGACGCGAAAGCCCTGTCGCGCAATCGCCAGCGCCGCTGCGAGCCCGCCGATACCGCCACCCGCGACGATGACGGGTTGTTCTTGTAAAGAACTACTCACATGACCTCCTTGATTTAAATCAACCCAATGTAAGAAGTATACACATTATCAGTATACGTATAATATATTTGTCCATAAAATAGCCACTTTCATCATGAGTACGGCAAAGGATCAGGTGGCACACCAATCAGGCCGCATTGCAAAACACGCTTCGAAATAACACCCCCTTCTCCGTAGCTCAGGATCACACTTTGAAAAACGCCACCGCGAACGCTAAAAAATTGCCTGAGCCCAAATCGCCCAAAAAAGTCGCGATCACCGAGCTGCCTGGCCACAGCATCCGCCGCCTGCAGCAAATCGCCGTATCGCTTTTCATGGAGCACACGAAAGAGCACGGTGTCACGCCCGTGCAATACGCCGCGTTGGAGGAAATCTTCAAGTCACCAAGCCTTGACCAGCGCACGCTGGCCACGGCCATTCGTTTTGACACGTCCACAATCGGCGGCGTGATTGACCGACTCGAAAAACGCGGCCTGGTCACGCGCAACGCGTCACCCACTGACCGTCGCGTGCGCCTGCTCGAACTCACGAGCGAAGGTGAACAGGTGCTCGCGGCAATGCAACCGGCGGTACTACGCGCGCAACACGCCATCCTGGCTCCGCTCACCGCGACTGAGCAAGCGCAGTTGATCGCATTGACCAAAAAAATTCTGGCCGCCAACGAATCGCTCGCTGCGGCTGACGAATAGGAACGCCGCGCGACGGCACGCCGCCCTTCCCTCTACACTGCATACGTTGTCCATTTTTTAAGTAGCACATGCAATACCGTCGCCTCGGCCACTCCGGCCTCAAAGTCTCTGAACTCTCTTTTGGCTCCTGGGTCACGTACGGCTCGCAAGTCGACACAAAATCAGCCGTGGAATGCATGGCCGCCGCGTGGGACGCGGGCGTTAATTTCTTCGACAACGCCGAGGTGTACGCACGCGGCATGTCGGAAACGATCATGGGCGAAGCGCTAAAGCAGCTCAAGTGGCGGCGCGCACAGGCGATCATCTCGACCAAATTTTTCTGGGGCATCAACGAAGGCCCGAACGAGAAGAACACGCTCAATCGCAAGTACCTGATGCAAGCCATTGACGGCTCGCTGAAGCGCTTGCAGCTTGATTACGTTGATCTCGTGTTCTGCCATCGCGGCGACCCGAACACACCGATTGAAGAGACCGTGCGCGCGATGAGCGACATGATCACGCAGGGCAAGGCGATGTACTGGGGCACCAGCGAATGGAACGCCGACGACATCCGCGCCGCCTACGAAATCGCCGAGCGCCATCACCTGCACAAGCCAGTTATGGAGCAGCCGCAATACAACCTTTTCGCGCGTGGGAAAGTCGAGAAAGAATTTGCCCGGCTTTACGGCGACATCGGCCTGGGTCTCACCACCTGGAGCCCGCTCGCTTCGGGTCTGCTCACCGGCAAATACAAGGACGGGATTCCAGCGGACAGTCGCGCGGCGCTCAAGGGCTACGAATGGATCGCAGAGCGTGTAACGGACGCGGGCAAGATTGCTCAGGTTGAAAAATTGCGCCCCATCGCAGGGGATTTGGGTTGCACGATTTCCCAGCTCGCGCTGGCCTGGTGCCTGAAAAACCCCAATGTCTCGACCGTCATCACAGGTGCATCGCGTGTATCGCAAGTGCAGGAGAACATGAAGGCGCTGGAGGTGGTGCCGAAGCTCACGACCGAGATTGTGAAAGCGATAGAAACCGCTACGGCCTAACGCTCGCTAAGCGCCGACAAAAGCGACTGCCGCGCCATAACTCGCAAGCCCGCGATCCGCCGTCAAAAGGCGCATGCCCTCGGCGCTAGCCTGCGCCACTAGCATCCGGTCAAACGGATCGCGGTGGTGCAGCGGCAGCGTCGCCAGCACGCCCGCATGCGCGGCGCGAACATCAAGCCTCGCCAGCCCCGCTCGCTCGCAATCGGCCTCAATGGTCGCGAAATCAAACAGGCGAACCTCCGGGTGAATGCTCTGCTTGATCCCCGCCTCGAAAAACGCCAATGTGCTGTACGCCAGCTCGTTGCCTTCGTCAGTCAGCACAGCGCGCGCCGCCGCAGACAAGCGCTCAGGTGCCGACATCGCCCACACCAGAATGTGCGTGTCCAGCAGAAAGCGCGCGCTGCTCAAGGTTTGTCCGCACTCTTGATGTACGGCTTAACTTGCGGCTCCTGCACCGTGAATGCAGGCAACACCGATCCGCTCTCAGTGAACATCGCCTCGACCTCACGATCCATTTCAACCAGCGTCGCGTC
>JAYWAQ010000006.1:0-2724 GCA_043782305.1 Burkholderiales bacterium | reverse complement strand
TCGCGATGGGCCTGTTTTTGATGTTCGGGCCGGTGCTGTGGCTCGTGATGTCATCGTTCAAAACCGAGTCCGCGTTAAACGAATTTCCACCGTCGTTTTTGCCGTATGGACAGAAATCCGTCGCGGTGCCCGGCGAGGAAAAAATGAAGCCGGTCTATCGCGTGAAGATGCCGGACGGCACGACGAAAGAACTCGCCGAGCTGCGGCGCATCGGCCTCACCGCCACGCTGATTGACCCGGCGCGACCGGACGATTTGATCCGCGTGAACGTGAAGGATCGTGAGCCAGTGCGTGAGTTCAAACTCGCTACTGAGAACTACACCGACCTTGGAGGACAGATCAAGTTTGGCACTTATCTGTGGAACTCGGTGTTCATCACCGTAATCGCGACGATCCTCACGCTGCTGTTCAACTCGATGGCGGCGTTTGCACTGTCGAAGTACAAATTTAGCGGGCGCTCTGCGGTGTTTCTGCTGATTCTTGGCACGCTGATGGTGCCACCGGCGATTGTCCTCGTGCCGAACTTTTTGGTGATCTCGGAGCTCGGGCTGCTCAACAGTTTGTGGGGCGTCATCTGGCCCGCGATTGCCACGCCGACCGGTGTGTTTTTGCTCAGGCAATACATGCTCACGATCCCGGATGAATTGCTGGAGGCGGCGCGCATGGACAACGCGAGTGAATGGCAAATCTACTGGCGCATCGTGCTGCCGCTCGCCGCACCAGCGCTCGCGGTGCTCGCGATTTTCTCGGTGATGTGGCGCTGGAACGATTTCCTGTGGCCACTCATCGTCCTCTCGAAGAACGAGAAATTCACATTGCAACTCGCGCTCAATGCCTTTCAGGGCGACCTTGTCACGCAGTGGAATTATTTGCTTGCGATGACGGTGATCACACTATTGCCGATCACGATTGTGTTCGCTTTTCTCCAGAAATACATTACTCAGGGCATCGCGTCCGCAGGGGTCAAATAATGGCATCGCTTCAACTCAAAAAAGTCGTCAAGGACTTCGGCCCGACGCGCGTTATTCGTGGCGTTGATCTTGAAGTGCATGACGGCGAATTCGTTGTGTTTGTTGGACCATCCGGCTGCGGGAAATCAACGCTGTTGCGCATGATTTGTGGTTTGGAAGACATCACTTCCGGTGAACTCACAATTGACGGCGTGCGCGCCAACGACACTCGAGCCGCAGATCGTGGCCTCTCGATGGTGTTTCAGTCGTATGCGCTGTACCCGCACATGACGGTTTACCAAAATATGGCGTTCGGTCTTGAGAACACTGGCATTGCGAAAGACGTCGTCCGAACCAAAGTGGACGCCGCCGCCAAGTTGCTGCGCCTTGATCCACTGCTTGATCGTAAGCCCACGCAGCTGTCGGGTGGTCAGCGTCAGCGCGTCGCCATCGGTCGCTCCATCGTGCGTGAGCCAAAAATATTTTTGTTCGACGAGCCTTTGTCGAATCTCGACGCCGAACTTCGCGTGTCGATGCGCGGCGAAATCACGGGCCTTCACCGCAGACTAGGTGCGACGATGATTTACGTGACGCATGATCAGGTTGAAGCCATGACGATGGCCGACAAGATCGTCGTGTTGCGTGCGGGCAGCATCGAACAAATCGGCTCACCGCTGGAGCTTTACAACCGTCCCAACAATAAATTTGTGGCGGGATTTATTGGTTCGCCGCAGATGAATTTTGCTCCGGTTACGGCGGGACACGGCGACAACATAGTCACCGAATACGGAGAAACATTTGCGTTGAAAACCGACGTCAAACCCGCATCTGGCACGGCGCTCACGCTGGGCGTGCGGCCCGAACATCTGACGCTGGAAAAGCGCGATGGCTCGCTCGCACTCCCGATCACGATCACCGGTGTCGAGCAACTGGGCGGCCATTCGCTTTTGTACGGCACGCTTCCGGGTGCTAACCCCGGTGTGGATGGTCCGCGCATCACGGCACAGGTAGCCGGTCAAGTTACAACCAAAATCGGCGAAACCGCAACCGTGTATGCGCCGCCAGAAGCATGCCGCCTGTTTGAAGCGGGTGGCGAAGAACGCGCGGTGCGCTGATGACGCCGTTACGACGAGCGGAGGTTCGCGCCAGCCAGGACGGCGTCGAGGTCGACATTCAGGGCGGCTGGCGTTGCCGAATCAGCATCGTCGCTGACGGCGTGGGCCGGGTGTTCTTCACGCCACCCGAAGGTTTGCGCGAAGCGCGCACTTGGGCCATTTGCGCATCGGGATCGAAGCCAGCGTCTGACACCAACGGCACTCATCGCGCCTCGCTATTTGCAACTTCGCTCGGCACCGTTTCGCGGGACGAAAATAGCGCTACTTTATCGGACGACCGTCTTCGTGCGAAGGTAATGCTGGACCCGTTCGGCATTGTTTGGGAACAGCGCAGCAGTAGCGGCGAATGGCTCACCTGCTGCAAAGACCGTCCCACGTACGCTTACTCCGCTGAGAAGCGTAGCGGCCAAATCAATCACTGGCAATCGCGCGACGAGCACGATCAATACTTCGGACTCGGCGACAAAACCGGTCCGCTGAACAAAGCGGGCCGTCGCTTCAGAACCCGCCAGCTCGATGCGCTCGGCTACAACGGCGAGACGAGCGATCCGCTCTACAAACACTGGCCCTTCTTCCTCGGTCGCCGCGCGGACACGGGTAGCAGCTACGGCATTTACTACGACACGCTCGCCGAATGCGCCTTCGATTTCGGTCAGGAG
>JAYWAQ010000005.1:0-20318 GCA_043782305.1 Burkholderiales bacterium | reverse complement strand
CCTCCGCAGGGCCTGATTTTTCAAGGGCGGGACGAACCTGCTCCGCGAGGATGCGCTTCACGGTGACATCCGGTAACTTGCCCTCAAGTCCGTAACCCACCTGCATCCGCATCCTGCGCGACGAATTGTTGAGCGCGAAGAGCATCAGGAGCCCGTCATCAATGCC
The DNA here is from genome assembly GCA_043782305.1 of Burkholderiales bacterium. Taxonomy (GTDB): domain Bacteria; phylum Pseudomonadota; class Gammaproteobacteria; order Burkholderiales; family Casimicrobiaceae; genus Casimicrobium. The sequence goes on along the minus strand of JAYWAQ010000005.1, from coordinate 20,152 downwards.
TTTGCGGCCGGGCTTCCAGGTCGTGAACACGCGCTGCGCGTAGTCCTCTATCGTCTCGGGATCCGTGTGATCAACGATCAGCGTGAAAAGTTGTGCGCCGGTTTCGCTCTCCAGCTGCCGCGCTGCCTCGATGATGTGTTCGCGCTCAGCCTTGGTCAGTCGCCCGGTCATGTCAGCGATAAATCCCTGCGTCGCAGGCACCGGCACCATGCCCGCGCTGTCGCTCGTTTGTGCAAATGGCGCGGACGCGAAAGCCAGAAATAGCAAACAAAAGAGCGGGCTGAAAAATGTTCGTCTCATCGGTTTTCCCCCAATCCGCCATCCACCCCAGCGGGCACCATTGCAGACGTATTAGCGGCATTGCAAACGCCATTGTCGAACGTGTGCGTCGTTCCGGAATTTGTGAAATCACCGTTAGCGGTCTAACAGCTATTCGCCGTAACCGTTGTTTAATTTGGGTTACTGGCTATTTTGGACACAAATCGACTTATGGGTAAAATCTGCTGTAGCCCTTTTATAATAGTCGTTTCATCGCAAAGCTGCTTCGAGCAATCTTCTATTTTGCGGTAGGTCGCCGCGCAATCGAGCAATCGGCTGCAGCAACATTATTGAATGCGGCGACGAGTTGATTGACCGGGACGCCAAAGGACGCACGCGCGCTGGTTACGGTCGCGCATCCGCGCAGTCACTCGGACGAGCCGCCACCGCCTGAATCGCCACCGCCACCGGAGTCGCTGCCACCTCCTGAATCGCTGACGCTGGAATCACTTCCCGCACTGCCCGACGAACTATCCGAAGCGCCTGTCCAATTATCAGAAATGGCACCGCGACGACCGCGGCCGCCGAGCGGGACAAGCACATCTGGCTTAAACGCGCTTGCCATCCATTGGCAAAGTCCGATCACAGTTAGGCCCCCGACCAGCGCGGCAACCCAAAGCATCAACGAGACCGCGGTGCGGCCCACATAGCTGATAACCAGCGCAATCTGAAGCGCGAGCGCGAACAGACTCGCTATTAGCGTCGGTACCCTTGGACGCCAGGGTGAAGCCACAGCGCCAATTGGACCATCGCCCCGGTTCAAGCTCGGAGATTCAATCTGCGCTGGGGCAGGCGGTCGATTGCCGGCAAATGCAATGAGCAGCCACATCGGCACTACCGCCCAGGCTGCGGCGAGCATCGCGATCGGATGTTCGCCGGCCTCCCAGTAATAGATCGCACCGGCGGACACACAAACAAGTACGCATCCCCCCGCCGCAGTCACGCGCTCGCGCCGCCGTTTGAAGAAGCCCATCGCGAACAGCAGAAGAACGAAATTCAGTATCGTGCCGACAAATAATTTCCACCACGGATCGTCGCCATCAAGCCCGCGCGAGGGCTTCGCGTTTCGCGCTGCCGATGCGGTCGACGCGGTCGACGTGATGGCCACACGAACGGCTTCCGCGCCCGCAAGCGCCGCCTTCGCAGGTCCGTCTTGCTCTAGTGCAGGACGAATTTGTTCCGCCAGAATGCGCTTTAGGGTCACGTCCGGCAGCGCGCCTTCCAATCCGTATCCGGTTTGAATGCGAATCTTGCGTGACGAATTGTTTGGCGCGAAAAGCATGAGGAGTCCGTCGTCAACACCCTTTTGACCCGGCTTCCACGACGTGAAGACGCGTTGCGCGTAGTCCTCGATGGTCTCGGGGTCAGTGTGATCAACAATGAGCGTGAACAATTGCACGCCGGTTTCGGTCTGAAGTCGCCGCGCTGCGGCAAGCAGTTGCTCGCGCTCAGAGGCGGTCAGTTGCTGCGTGGTGTCGACGACGAATCCCAGCAGCGCGGGAACCGGTACCTGCGCCGTGCCGTCGGTCGATTGCTGCGCGGCCGAGGAGAAAGCGATCATTAGCAACCACAGGCAAAGAAGGGCGGCGTGAAAGTTGCGTTTCATGCGATTTTCCAGGATGCATTCTCGATCGGCCGGGCGAGTTGTAGTGTCCGGAAATTCGGCAATTTCGCCACGCGAACAACAGACGTTTTTGCCGTATCGCCAATGCCAAAAGTTGGTCGAAAGTCGCGGTTCTGAGGGCGGAGGGCTGTGGGCACTCAACAGCCACCGAAATACTAACAACTATTTCACTGAACTGCTGTTTTATATAGGGGGCACGCCGATATTGGCACAAATCGACTTCGCACCAAAATCGCCTTTAGCCCTTGTGCGGAGAGGCTCTCAATTAATAGCTGTAAGGCAACAAATAGCTTTGCTCCGCCGCGCGCCGCAGCGGTTCTTCAGTACAACCCACGTCCCCGAGCCATGAGCCGCGTGAGGCCTAGCAAGGCATCTGTGAACGGTGTTGCGACATTCACTCTCTGCCCGATTTCGCGCACCGCCGCGACCAGCGCGTCAAGCTCGACACCTTTGTTAGCGTCAACGTCTTGCAACATGGACGTTTTCATCGCGCCAAGTTTGCGCGTGACGGCATGCCGTTCATCCGGCGTTTGCTCAATCGGGATACCGATTTTGTTGCCGATGGCTTGCGCTTCACGCATCACGTTTGAGCAAAATTCGCTCGTCAGCTCGTCGTCGAGAATCTTGTCGGTCGTCGCACCGGTCAGCGCGGACACCGGGTTCATGGTCATGTTGCCCCAAAGTTTGAACCACACGTCGCGCTGAATGTCGTCGGTCGATTCGGGCTCGAAGCCCGCGGTGACAAGCGTTTCGTGCAACGCCTTGAGTCGCGCGGACGTTCCGCCGCCTGGTTCGCCAATGATCAGTCGCTGCCCCATCTTGTGACGAATCACGCCGGGCGAATCGACGCTGCAGGCCGCATGCACGACACAACCGATCACGCTGGTTGCCGGGATACTCGCGGCGATGTCACCCGTTGCATCAATGCTCTCGAGTTGCGTTCCTGCCAACGGCCGATCAGCGCGATCAAAGAACCACCACGGAACACCATTCATCGCAGTCAGCACGATGGTGTTTGCGCCAATCAACGATGCAACCGAGAGCGCCGCGTCGCGCAGGCCCGGCGCTTTCACCGCGACAATCAGCAGGTCGGGTGTATCAAGTTCGCTCGCAGTCGCAGCGGCTTTCACCGACACGGACAAAGTCTCGCCGCCGGTAACGAGTTGCAATCCGTTCGCATGAATCGCCGCCAGCGTCGCGCCACGCGCAAGCACGCTCACGGCGTGCCCTGCCTTCGCGAGCTTCACACCCATCCAGCCGCCGATGGCACCTGCGCCGACTACACATACTTTCATCGCAACCGCCTGCCTGAACTAAACAAACTCAAAATCAATGGTGCCGAACGTAGCGCCATAGTCAACGCTGAACCTGTCGCCCGCCACGGCGAGAACGGGCCGCGTGAACGACCCCGCGAGCAGGATCTCGCCCGCGATCAGCGACTCACCATGCACTGACAACTTGTTCGCCAGCCATGCGATGCCAATCGCCGGATGCCCAAGCACACCTGCTGCCAGCCCCGTTTCTTCAACGCCACCGTTCTTCGACATGATCGCACCCGTCCAGCGCAAATCGACAGCGTCAGGCTTAACGCGCTGTGTGCCAAGAACGATGCCTGCATTCGCCGCGTTGTCTGAAATCGTATCGAAAACGCGCCGCATCGTCTTTGTCGTTCGATCTTGCCGTTCGATGCGCGCATCGATGATTTCGATGGCGGGCACGACGTACTGGGTCGCACTGAGTACCTCTTCGAGCGTAACGTTCGGGCCACGCAAGTCGCGATTCAACACGAAGGCCAACTCCACCTCCACCATAGGCGCGATGAAGCGCTTGAACGGAATGTCTCCTGCGGCGAAGACCATGTCATCGAGCAGCGCGCCGAAATCCGGCTCGGTGATCTGTGCGGCCATTTGCATGGCGCGCGAGGTCAAACCAATTTTGTGGCCGACGACTTTGCGACCGGCGGCGCACTTGAGCGCCACCCAAGCCTTTTGTATCGCGTAACCATCGTCCACCGTCATCTCGGCGTAGCGCCGCGAGAAGTGTTCGACCGGTTGGCGCACGCGTTCTGCGTTGTCAAGCTCGACGGCGAGAGCCTCAATCGTTTGTGTGGACAGCGCCATTATTGACCCGAGCTTTTCGCGTGATCAGTCATCAGAGCTGCCATCGCGTAGTTATCTTTGAAATGCTGCGGCACGCGCTCATCAAACCCGAGCGCAACACGGCGCACTTCCGAGCTATCGGTGGGTTGATGGCCTACAGGCTCTGTCAACGCTAATGCGCGCGGCACCGGCCCGGCGACCACCCGACTCGACAAACGCCCCAGCCCCGTAATCTCAACTTCCACCAGATCGCCCACATCGACTGACCGTGAATGACAGGGTGTTCCCGTAAGAATCACGTCACCGGGCATCAGCGTAATGTGCCGCGCAATATCTGCCACCATGTAATGCGGCCCCCAGATCATCTCGTCGCCAATCTTTGCTTCCTGCACCAGCAATCCGTTGCGATAGGTACGCAGCGTCTGCTCCAGAATATTGACGCCGCTGACGATCCCCGGCCCGATGGGCAGCATGCCGTCCGCGCCCTTCACACGCAGCATCGAGCCCTGATCGGTATCGCGAAAATTTTGCAGACCCATGTCGAGCGCGGGCGCGAATCCGAGCATGTAATCCCACGCTTCATCTGGTGTGACATTGCGGCAGATTTTGCCGATGATGACCGCGTACTCGCCTTCGTAATTGAGGTAGTGGCAGTCAGCGGGTTTCACCATTTCGCCGCCGTGACAATTGATCGCAGTGGGTGGTTTGGTGAAGTAGGTTGGCGTGAGCGTCGGCACCGGGTTGTTGCGTGTTTCAATGCCCCGCGAACTGTACGACAGATGCACGCAGATGATCTTCGTCGGTTCGCACGGCGCCAGATGTTGTACGGTAGCAAGCGCGACGGAACGACCGTCATCAAGAAGAATGGTCGCCGCGCCCTCGTCAACCGTGCCCCAGTAGGCGCTGCCGCCCACCAGCACGCGACGACGCTCAACACGCGGGCCAGAGAGAATTCTCGGTAACGGGCTGGGTGTTGCTACGCTCATACGTTGTCCTGTTGAGGTTCGACATCGAACCACATGTGAATATTGCCGGTGCCGCGCGCGTTCTCGTAATCGGAAAGCGCCGTGCCCGCTGCTCTGCAATTGCGCGCGCCCAATGCGCCAATCATTTGCAGGTAATGCCCGCCGAATCCTTCCCACGGAATCTTCCTGAACTTGCTGTCCCATTGATCAAGAATCGACGCGTGATTTCCCGCCTGCATGAGCGCGATGGCCTCTTTGTCCAGCGCAATGTTTTCCGGGTGCGAGACGTTGCTCTCGTGATAAATGCGGGGGTGCTTTTGCACCCAGTCAATCTGGTTGAACTTATGGCTCAACGCGCCGGATGCGAGCAACACGACACGCTCGCTGTTGGGAGCAACACTACGGGCAATCGCACCGGCTATCACACTGCCGGATTCGACAAAATGATGTGGCTGACAGTTCTGGCAATTGCTGACTGACACGACGCGTTCTCCCCGAGCTAACTTGTTGGCCACATTGATCGTTGCGTAATGCTTCGGCAGGTCGTGGTCGTAGACCGCTTTCGACATCACACCGCGTTCGACCGCCACCGCTTCGATCAGGCCTGCGAGCTCTGGGTTGCCCTGATAGTTGTAAGCCTGCCCATAAAGATACCAGGGCATTTCATCCGAGATGTAGCTTCCGCGATGCACGCGCCCTCCGTCGATCAGGTGATAGCCCGTGGTGAACCAGTGCGTGTCAAAAATGATGAGTGTGTCGGGTTTTACGGCGTCAATTTTCGCGCGAAGGCGATCGTAACCGGGGATCAAATCCGAGTCTGCTCCGTTGCCCATTTTGATGCGAAATTCATCGCTCTGAAAAAGGCCCGGATGATGCGACACCAACGCCGCGCCTACTATTTTTCCCATGAAAATACCTTCGACTATCGATGAGAAAAGCTTGGAACAAACGGCTTCTTCGGAACGACAACATCCTTGATGTCGCAGAAAAATTCAAAGCTCCAGTCGCCGCCCTCGCGTCCGTTTCCGGAGCGCTTGCACCCACCAAACGGTGCTGCGAGATCGCGAATGCCGAAGCTGTTGACCCAGATAAAGCCCGTGCGCACCTGCTCGGCAACCGCCTTCGCATGGGGCTCCGCGCCATAGCAAACACCACCGAGCCCATAGTCCGTCCCATTCGCCATGGCGATGAGTTCAGCGTCCGTTGAAAAAGTCTGCAAGGTCAACACGGGGCCGAAGACCTCTGCTTGCACGATCTCTGAAGTCTGCGTAACGTCCGTCAGCATCGTCGGCTGAAAGTACAGCGCGCCAAACGGATGCGGCTCTCCGCCCCACAGGACTGTAGCGCCTGCTGCTTTCGCGCGTTCGACGAATGCCGTGATGCGTTCGTGCTGTCGTGGATGAATGACCGGGCCGACCTCCGTCGCAGGATCGCGTGGATCACCGACCGTGAGCTTATCGACCACGCGACGCATGCTGGCAACGAACGCATCGCGGACACGCTCGTGTACGAGAAAGCGCGTCCCCGCAAGGCACACCTGCGTCGCGTTGCGGTACATCAGTGCGCCACAGGCCGCGACCGCGTCAACGTCGGCATCTTCGAGCACAATGAACGGCGATTTGCCGCCGAGTTCAAGGCTGCAAGGCACCAGGTTCTGCGCGGCTGCGCCTGCAATCAATTTCGCGGTGGGCACCGATCCTGTAAACGAAATTCTCGCCAGACGCGGATCGGCAACCAGCGCAGCGCCCGTCACCGTACCACTGCCCTGAACAATGTTCACGACGCCCGGTGGCAAACCCGCCGCGTGCGCGCAATCAGCGAGCAACGAGCACGTCAACGGTGCCCATTCCGGCGGCTTGATCACGACTGTGTTGCCCGACGCCAGCGCGGGGCCGAGCTTCCATGTTGTCAACATCAGCGGTGCGTTCCACGGGGTGATGATGGCGCACACGCCGGCCGGATCATGCTTCACATAGTGTGTCGCCTGATCGGTGACGATCTGGTGATCCTGCAACGTCAACGCATGATCTGCAAAGTACGTCAGGTTCAGCATCGCCCGCGGCGCGACGCCGTGTTGCATACGCGAGAGCAGCACGCCCGCGTCGTTCGACTCAACTTCGCAGAAGGCGTCTTTACGTTTGCCAATTTCCGCCGCGAACGCATGCAGATAGTCGCGCCGGACTGCTGCCGTGAGCTTCGACCATGCGGGAAACGCGTTGCTTGCGGCGGTCACAGCGTTTGCGACCTGCTCAGGTGTCGCTTGAGCAATCTGCCCCAGTACTCGCTGATCAATCGGCGAGAAAAGCTCGAACGTTTCCCGAGAGCCTACGCGTTCACCGTTGATGTAATGCAGTGGCGAAACGGCATGCCCCGCGACATCCAGCGCGGCATGATTCACAGCGGCAGCCCTTTACCGGGATTCATGAGACCTTGCGGATCGAGCGCCTGCTTGATCGCTCGCATCATGTTCAGCTCCACTTGGGATTTGTAGCGAGCCGCCTCGCTACGACGCAGCACGCCGAGGCCGTGCTCGGCCGATACGGAGCCGCCGTGCGCGTGCACCGCGTCATGGGTGATGCGATTGATCGCGCCTTCTATGTTGACGAAATCCTCGCCTACCGTGCCTTTCGGTGGCGACACGTTGTAGTGCAAATTTCCGTCGCCCAAGTGCCCAAACACAATCATCCGTACCCCCGGAAAATGACGCGCGATTTCGGCGTTGGTGCTAGTCACGAAATCTGCCGTGCGCGAGATTGGCACTGCAATATCGTGCTTGATGTTTTTCCCCGCGCGCTGCTGCGCTTCGGTCATGTGGTCACGAAGACTCCAGAATTCAGCCGATTGCGTGAGATTCGCAGCTATCGCCGCATCGGTCACGAGGCCCGATTCGAACCCTGATTCGAGCAGCGTTTCCAGTGCGGCACGTCCGTTCGCTTCGCTCTCGCCATCCGAGAGTTCGATCAATACGGCATGCGTGTCGCGCGTAGAAAGCGGCCAGCGCAGCTGCGGCAATTGCTCACCCAACAGCTCGATGCATGGTGGAGTAAGCGCCTCAAACGCGGTGAGCCGCGCGCCCAGTTTGTTCTGGGCAACCTCCAGCAGTCGCAGGCCATCGTACAAGTCTTTTACCGCTGCCCATGCGGTGATTTTGGCGGCGGGTAATGGAAATACTTTCAGCGTCGCGGCGGTGATCACGCCCAGCGTGCCCTCTGCACCGATAAACAAATCGCGCAAGTCGTAGCCGGTGTTGTCCTTGCGCAAACCGCGCAAACCATCCCAGATTTCGCCCTGCGCCGTGACCACTTCAACGCCCAGACACAGCTCGCGCGCATTGCCGTAACGCAGTACCGCGACGCCGCCCGCATTGCTCGACAGATTGCCGCCGATCATGCACGAGCCTTCAGCACCCAGCGACAGCGGAAACAACTTGCCTTTCTCACGCGCCAGCTCTTGTACCGTTTGCAAAATGCAGCCCGCCTCCACGGTCATCGTATTGTTCGGCAAATCGATTTCGCGCACGCGGTTCATGCGCGCCAGCGAGAGCACCAGCGCCTGCCCGGATTCGTCCGGCACCGATGCGCCTGACATGCCGGTGTTTCCGCCCTGCGGCACGATAGGCACTTTGTTCTTGACGCACCAGCGAACGACAGCGGCCACATCCTCCGTTGTGTCGGGCTGCGCCACCGCAATCGCCTTGCCAAACCAGCGCTTGCGCCAGTCGGTGGTGAATGGCTGCATGTCGGCGACGTCAGTTATCAGCTTTCCGCTGAATGCGGCGCGAAGGTCTTGCATAAAAGTCCGATCAGGCGTCAGCCGAGAATCCAATTGCCTTGACCAGCGGCGCCCAGCGGTCCGTGTCTGCCTTGAGCATCGCCGCGAGCTCAGCGGGCGATGACGATTGCGCCTCCAGGCCGAACGTCGCGAGGCCATCGGTGAATTCCTTTGAGGCGATGGCTTCGCGGCAGGCAGCATTCATTTTTTGCACCACATCCGCAGGCGTTTTTGCGACGGTGTAGAGCCCGAACCATTCGCTGAACGCGAAGTCCTTCAACCCCTGCTCGGTGTAGGTTGCAATCATCGGTACGAACTTGTTGCGCTTCGCGTCGGAGGTCGCCAGCAGACGCGCCTTACCGCCCGGGAGGTGTTGCAGGATGTCGCCCACCGGTGCCGACACAGCGGTCAGATTGCCCCCGATCATTTCAAGCAGCGCAGGCTGCGAGCCGCGATACGGCGCGTGCTTGAAGTCAACACCAGTCGCGCGCCCAAGCAGGGCACCGATGAAATGCGGCACCGATCCCGCAGCCGGCGAGCCGAAATTCGCCATGTTCGGATTGGCTTTGCACCATGTCACAAATTCATTCACGTTGGTCACGCTGGCAGGCACCGCAGGACCAACTGCAAGACCAAAATCGAACACAGCTGCGAGTGAAACCGGCACCACGTCGTTGACCGGATCGTAGGACAGCTTTTTTGTAAATATGCGGATAAATGCCGAGCATCGACATTGGCGTTTGCATCAGCGTTGTACCGTCAGGGGTCAAGGTCTTCATCGACTGAATCACGATCTGGCCGCCCGCTCCGGTGCGGTTCTCCACCAGAGTGTTCTTCGCATATGTCCCGCGCAACTTCTCCGCGAGACGACGGCACGTGGTGTCCGACGTACCGCCCGGCGGAAAACCTGTCACCACCTTGAGCGTGTCAATAGCTTGCGCCTCTGCACGCAGCACAAATCCCATAGACGACAGCGCGGCCAGAGCCACACTATTTTGCACAAATTCACGACGATTGACGGACATGGTGTCTCCTTAAGGCGGCTTTATCAGGGTTGATTGTGTAGTGCTTGAATCAGTATTCAGTTAATATGTTAACTAAATTCAGGATTCGCCGCAAGCGGCGCAATCGCATTCAAATCAGGTGGGTACAAATGATCAGCGACACGGCTCTGAGCGTCAATGGAAACGTCAATAGCAATTGCGCGGCGGGCGACGCGGTGAGCACGCATCGGCGACATCTCGCACTAGAACTCCTCGCCACACGCGAACGATTCATGCAGTACTTCCGGCCTGTGCTGACGAAACACGATGTGACCGAACAACAATGGCGCGTGATACGTGCGCTGGCCGCTAACGGTGAAATGGAGCCCGGCGAAATCACCAAGCGATGCGTCATACTCAAACCCAGTCTCACCGGCATCCTGAGTCGAATGGAAGAGCTCGGCTGGATCAAGCGGCAGGGTCACGCCGACGATCTGCGCCGTAGCGTGGTGCGCCTGACCGCGAGCGGAAATGCCCTGCACCGAAAGATTGGTCGCGAGGTTGAGGCCACCCACGCGACGATTGTCAACTCGCTGGGTGCAGATGAATTTGAGGCGCTGCACGCGGCGCTGGATCGGTTTAATGCGGGGTTGGATAGGTTGGGATAGTTGTAGAACCATTAGTGTTCCAGCGCAAACCAAAGGGCAAGCGCAGCGGTCCGAATAGAAAGTGCAATACACGGCGCCTGCTTGTTCCTGTCGCACGCGATGAGGCATGCAATAACAAAGGTTTCATCGCAAAAGCGCCCCCTTGCGGCACGGGACAAGTAGCTACTCCGCGCGCCGCACGCTTAGCCATCGCCGCTTCTGGTGACATTCGGCCAAAGACATGCGAGCCTGGCACAACGCTTAGAGCGCCATCTTCAGCTCCGCATCGGTCCAAATGCAATCTAATTACAACTAATTGCTCCAAGACCGATACGGGTGCTTGAACGAACTGCCCACCTTCCTTTTCTGACCAGCCCGCCAACGCCTCGTGCTCAACCCGCTCAACAACCGGAATGCTCAGATCCTGATGAATCGGGACCAACCAGTTACGCTCAATCGATTTTTCGAAGTACGTGCACTGTGCAACAACATAGTCCTGCGGAACAATTGAAGCAATTTGCGCATTGCCGCGAAGGATGTCAGCGACGCGGTAGCACCAGTCTTGTTGCAAAAAAAGGCGGGACCCGACGGCGCCCATCGGTTGGCTTTCAATATGTTGCAGTAAATCTTTACATGCCTTCGCCGATTGAGCGGCAGAGATCGTTTCGAAACCATTCCGCACAAAGTTTGACTGTGACTCCATTACATCAAACAAACGTCGCCGCCGAAACCCCAAATCGCTCGGCGAGTGCCCGTACCTGACGAATGTTTAATTCGCGCTTGCCCGCCAGAATTTCAGAGACGACGCCCTGACTGCCAATCTCCGGCAACTCGCTCTGTTTGACCTCGTGCTGATCCATCAAGAACTTTAGGGCCTGCACGCCAGATGTTTCTGTTGCTGTGGTGCTTTGCGATTCATAGTCCGCGATCAAATCACCCACAATGTCGACCAACCCCATTGCAGCGTGGCGTTCGTCACCGGCTGCCTCATCAAGCAGCGCCTCAAGCATGGTGACCATTCGCCGGTAGTGAGCTTTACTGCGGATGGGCGCGATGTCAGTGGCGTTACGGAAGGCATCCCACGCGGGTAACAGATGACTTATTTCTACGCGTGCGTTCATGATTTCCAGCTTCCTTTGTCATAGTCGCGGTGCGTCAATACGGCTTTGATGTAGACGATCTGCTTTTCAAAACGGATGTAGGCGATGAGCCGATATTTGTTGCCGCTGATGTCGAACACCACCAATTCGCCAACTTTGTCTACGGTGTTGAAGGCCGCTTTGAGTTCCGCCCAGTTGTTGAATCTGTTCTTCTCAATCACCCGTCGCCAACCCTGCAAAGGCTCGTCTGCTACTGGATGAGAAGCCGCAAAAGCTCGTAGAGCGCTGTTGCTGATGATTTTCATTGACTCAATTATCTCATATTGAGATGTAAAGCGTTATCGTTTTTGCACTGGATGCTGCGAGCGCTGATTTAGTAGGCGCGCTTGTAACATCAACCCCAACGCAACCCAGTCCTAACGCCCGCCATGCCCACCTTCCCCGATCCCCGTGAAACCCGCCCTTCCGCCGAACGCGAAGCCGATCAATTTGCCCATCTTGGCAAGCAGATCGCTCGCGCAAAGACGGCGACAACCGCTTTCGCAAAATCGCTCGCAAACGTTAATCCAGCCAGCGTAAATTCACGCGCCGCACTCGCAAAACTCCCCGTCATCCGCAAGAGCGAATTGCTTGAACATCAGCAGGCGTCGCGTGCAGCGAAAGGTGATCCGTTCGGCGGTTACTCGGCATTGGGATTTGCCGGATGGAACGCGAACGCCGCCAAAGCAGCGCGGGTGTTCGCTTCTCCCGGCCCGATTTATGAGCCGGAGGGTCATGGCTCGACCGCTTACGCGCGCACTGCGCGAGCGCTCTACGCGGCGGGCTTTCGGGCGGGCGATCTGGTGCACAACACGTTCAGTTATCACATGACGCCGGGTGGCTGGATCATGGATGCGGGCGCGGTGGCGCTGGGCTGCACAGTGTTTCCGGCGGGCGTGGGCAACACCGAGCAGCAGATCGCGGCGATGCTGGATTTGCAGCCGACCGCGTACACGGGGACGCCGTCGTTCCTGCGCATTCTTCTGGAGAAGGCCGACGAGCTTGGCACAACGATTACATCGCTGAAACGCGCGTCGGTCTCGGGCGAATACTTCCCGCCGCAGTTGCGCGAATCACTCAAAGCGCGCGGCATCATCGGCACGCAAACCTACGCGACGGCGGACCTGGGACTCATCGCGTACGAAGCGCCGGACGCGAGCGGCAACGTGCAGGGCATGGTGATTGACGAGGATTTGATCGTCGAGATCGTGCGCACCGGCACCGGCGATCCGGTCCCGGAAGGCGAGGTCGGCGAGATCGTGGTGACGACGTTCAATCCGGACTATCCGTTGATCCGTTTCGGCACCGGCGATTTGTCGGCGGCGCTGCCGGGGCCCTGCCCCACGGGCCGAACCAACATGCGCATCAAGGGCTGGATGGGCCGCGCGGATCAGACGGCGAAAGTGAAAGGAATGTTTGTGCATCCGTCGCAGGTGGATGCGGTGGCGAAACGCTTCCCGGAACTGGGCCGCGTGCGACTCGTGATCACCAATCCGGATCAGAAGGATGCGATGGCTTTGCATGCTGAATGCGTGGCACCGTCTGATGATTTAAAGGCGAAGATTACGTCTGCGTTGCGCGACGTGACGAAGCTCGGCGGCGACGTAATGTTCGCGGCGGTTGGTTCGCTCGCCAACGATGGCAAAGTGATTGATGACGCACGAAAATACGAATAGGCCGATACAGCTTTTCGCCGAAAGCGTTATTTAATGAGGACAAGCGTCGCCTTTTGGCTAAAGTTGATAAGTGATCAATTTTTGCCTTAGCCCCTATTGGTAAGCGTTCCCAGACAAAAGCTGTGCATTAGAAAACACCCCATGACGACTCCCCTCGCACCTGCCGTTTGGCCCCCTGAAACCACGCTCGAACAGGACGGCATTCGCCTCGAACCGCTCGCGCTATCGCATGAAGCCGGCATCGCGGCGGCAGCCGCCGATGGTGAACTTTGGAACATCCGCTTCACTTCCGTGCCGGAGCCGAAGGAAACACGCAGCTACATCGAGACCGCGTTGAAGCAGCGTGCCGAGGGGGGTCGACTGGCCTTCGCCGTGATTGACGTTGCTAGCAAGAAAGTGATCGGCAGCACCAGTTATCACGACATCGTCCCGGCGATCAAGCGCGTCGAAATCGGCTGGACCTGGTACGCGAGGTCTTATCAGCGCAGCAAGGTCAATACGCTGTGCAAGCTCATGCTCATGCAGCATGCGTTCGAGTCCCTGGGTTGCGAGGTTGTCGGCTGGCGCGCGAGCCATATGAATTTTGCGTCGCAACGCGCGATTGAGCGGCTCGGTGCGAAACGTGATGGCGCGATTCGACACCATGCGCCGATTCGGGATGGCAAGGTGCGCGACACTGTCATGTATTCGATGCTCGCGGCGGAGTGGCCCGCAGCAAAGGCCAAACTTGAAGAGCGTCTGACTAAAGGCGGCGCGACCGTAACCGCGCTAACGCGTGACGTAAAGATCACGTTTGCCGAAATCACGAAGGACAACGTCACTGCGATTGTTCGCATGAATCCCGGCGCGGTGGGTGAGCGCATGGTCGCCACCAATGGCATCTCGATTGCGCAAGGAACTTACAGCAAAAACGCGTGGTTTCGGGCGGTGATGGCGAACGACACGCCCGTGGGTTTCGTCATGTTGTTCGACCCGACGCTTGATCTTGAAGCCGCGAAGACGCAGGATGAAGCGCTCGATGCGCTTTACATCTGGCGCTTCATGATTGACTTCAAGCATCAGGGCAAAGGTTACGGCGAGCAGGTGATGAAACTCATCATTGAGCGCGCCAAATCCATGCCCACGATCAACGCCGTCACCCTGAGCTACGTACTGCGTGACGGCAATGCAAAGCCGTTTTACGAGCGCATGGGATTTCGTGAAACGGGGAAGGTGATGGATGGTGAAATGGAGATGGTGCTCAAGTTGCGATAACGAAGCGCGACATGCAGCCACAAAGCGAACCGCAACGCCAGACAGCAAAAGCACGCGTCGCATAATCGCCTGATGCTGACTCCCACCCGCCACCTGTGACTGAACCAATTTCTCTCGCGAAACGTCTCGCTCAACCAGGCCTGATCGTCGCTCCAGGTATTCATGACGGCGTGTCCGCGCGGTTGGCCGATAGTTGTGGCTTTGATTGCCTTTACATGACGGGCTACGGCAGCGTCGCCTCGTCCCTCGGACTGCCCGACGCCGGTCTTGCGAGCTACACGCAGATGCTTGATCGCGTCACGATGATCGCACGTACCGTGCGCACGCCCTTCATCGCTGACGGCGACACGGGCTATGGCGGGCTGCTGAACGTTGCGCATACAGTACGCGGCTACGAAGCGGCAGGTGCATCCGCCATACAACTCGAAGATCAAGTCTTCCCAAAAAAGTGTGGGCACACGCCCAATCGCCGCGTGATTCCGGCGGAAGACATGGTGCGGAAAATTCGTGTCGCGGTAGAAGCGCGAGCGAGCAAAGATTTCCTGATCGTCGCGCGTACCGATGCGCGCTCCGCGCACGGACTTGACGAATCATTGCGCCGCGCTGAGCTTTACGCGAAAGCGGGCGCGGACGTTTTGTTTGTCGAATCGCCGGAGAGCGAAGACGAAATGAGAAAGATCTGCGAACGCGCAGAAAAGCCATTGCTCGCCAATATGGTGGAGGGCGGTCGTACGCCCGTGAAATCACGGGAAGTACTGGAGCAACTGGGTTACAAAATCGCGATTTTTCCCGTCACCGCCATGCTCGCCGCCACGCAGGCAATGGTCGCCGCGTACGGCACGCTCAAGGCGGAAGGCTCGTCCGCTGCACTCACGCAGCCGCTGTACCCGTTTACCGAATTAAGCACACTCATGGGCTTTCAGGATGTCTGGGATTTTGAGAAGAAATATGCTGAAGATTAAACACGCCAAACATGCGCTCGTAACACTGTTCGCCGCACTTTCGCTCACTGCCGTTGCGCAGGAGTATCCAAACAAGCCGATCAAACTTGTCGTGCCGTTTGCGCCGGGCGGCGTGACGGACACTTCCGGTCGCATCATTGCCGAAGCGCTGTCAAAGCGGCTCGGCCAGACCGTCATCGTTGAGAATCAGGCCGGGGCTTCAGGCAACATCGGCACCACGCGTGTCGCGCAATCGGCACCGGATGGTTACACCCTGCTGCTCGGTTTCGACGGCACGATGGCGATCAACCCGCACGTCTTTGCGAAGACCGGTTTCGACGGACCGAAGGACTTCGCGCCGATCACGAAGATTGGGGACGCAACGCTGATTCTGGTAGCGCATCCCTCCGTGCCCGCGAAGGATCTGCAGGCCCTCGTCGCGTACAGCAAGACTGTGGCGGGTGGTCTGAGCTATGGCACCTCGGGCAACGGAGGCACGCCGCATCTCGCGGGGGAAATGTTGAAGCAACGCTCCGGCGCAGCGCTCACGCATATCCCGTACAAGGGTGGCGGGCAGGCCTTACAGGACGTGATCGGTGGCCAGATACCGCTGGTCTACACCGCCATTGCTGGCGCGATACCGATGGTCAAAGCCGGTCGCGTCAACGCCATCGCAGTGTCGAGCGCGAAGCGCGACGCTGCACTGCCAAACGTGCCGACGATGAGGGAGTCCGGCTACCCGGACATGGTGGTTGATTCGTGGGTGGCGCTGCTCGCCCCGGCGAAGACGCCAGCGGCGATTATCGAACGGCTGCAACGCGAAACCGCCGCTGCCCTCACGCAACCCGAGGTGCGCGAACGGCTTCTGGGTCTCGGAATCAATCCAGTCGGTAACAGCGCGGAGGAGTTTGCGGCGCAATGGCGGGCGGATTTGGCGAAGTACGAGGCGGTGGTGAAGGCGGCCGGGATTAAGGCGGAGTAGCCGTGAAATTCGCACATGGCATTTGTTCAATATTACAGGCACTCGATCGTTTAGCCATGCGAGCGATTTGCGTGCTTGCTCCACTGTGCGTGCTGACATTGGCAGCCAACACCCTTGCTGCACCGCCGCTATCCGGTGTCGCGCAAGTCGCTATGGCTGGCGGCCATAGCTGCGCCTTGATGCAAAACAAGACCGTGCAGTGCTGGGGCGCAAACAACGACGGTCAGCTCGGTAACGGCAGCAACGTATCAAGCGAATTTCCGGTACTGGTGTCGGATCTGAACGATGCTGTTGCCATTGAGGTTTTCGCAAATTTCAGCTGCGCACTAACGGAAGCCGGGCAGATCAAATGCTGGGGCTTTCTGTCCGCAGGCTACCTGGATCGCGGCATCGGGCAGCCATCTGTGACAGCGAGAACGCCGGCGACGATCGTTGGGCTCACTGGCGTTTCAACGTTCGGCCTGCTCTGGGGCAGGCTGTGTGCAGTTGTCACCGGTGGTGCCATTCAGTGCATCGGCGGCGATGCAGGGCCGAACCCAATATCGGTTCCCGGGATCCGCAATGCAACCAAGGTGGTGGTGGGAATGAACCACGCTTGCACGCTGCTTGATGTTGGCACAGTGCAGTGTTGGGGAACAAACGGAAACGGTCAACTCGGAGACGGATCAGCCACCGGGTCAAGCAACACCATTGTTGTACCTGTGCCTGTTATTGGGCTCAGTGACGTGATTGCGCTTACTGCGACCTCGGACACCACCTGTGCCGTTACACGCCTGGGTAGCGCTTTTTGCTGGGGCACAAATCTCGGATTGTTTGGCAACGGCAACAACTTGGGCAGCAACACGCCTGTGCGCATCGGATCGCTCGACGATGTGATGTCGATTTCCGCAGGAAGCGGCCACATATGTGCTTTGCGGCGCGGCGGAGCAGTGACGTGTTGGGGTGCAAACCACAATGGAAGCGGCCTAGTCACGGGCGCTGTTGGCGGCCCGGAATGGGCCCCGATCAATCTCCCACCGACCTCAGTCGAAGGCGTCACGAGCGCGGTGGATGTGGCGGTCGGGCGGCTTTCAGCACAGAGTTGCGCCATATTTGCCGACAGCACAGTCGGTTGCTGGGGAACTTTTCTATCTACAGATCGCAGCACGCGGCTCGCAGTTCGCGACTTAACCGACGTTGCATCGATGAGCGCGGGCCTAAACCACAACTGCGCAGTGCAAACAAGCGGTGCGGTCTTTTGCTGGGGCGCCAATGCGGATGGTCAACTGGGCAGCGGGTCAGAGAAGAGCAGTGGATCGCCCGTCAGAGTTGTGAGTTTGCCGCCGTCGGTGGATGTAGCCGCCGGGAGAGTACACAGTTGCTCCGTTAGTCAGGACGGCCGCGTATGGTGCTGGGGCAACAACGTTTTCGGGCAACTGGGTGACGGCACTCTCGTCAATCGAGGGCAAGCCGCATCGGTTCAAGGTATCACGAGCGTTCGCGCCATCGCTGTAGGCGGCACGCATAGTTGCGCACTGTTAGTTTCGGGCACGGTACAGTGCTGGGGGGAAGGACGACACGGCGAGCTCGGCGACGGCCGGTCCGCCAGCAGCAATGTGCCGGTGAACGTCAGTGGCATTATCAATGCGGTAGCGATTGCAGCGTCTGAAACTTCGACTTGCGCCGTGCTGGTTGACGGCAACCTATGGTGCTGGGGTTATGATCAGTATGGCTCGCTTGGCAGTATCCCGACAACGACAAACGTCACCAGTAAACCAGTGATGATGCCGGGCCTTGCCGGTGTCCAGGCGATCTCGGCTAGCCCCTATGATCGCTTCTGTACCTTGCTGCGCGACGGCGGTGTGTTTTGTTGGGGCTCCAGCTTTTACGGCGAAGCGGGTGGGCCGGGTTTCGTAAACGGCGTGGCGGCAGCGGTGTCGGGAATCGTCAACGCGAAACGCATTGCGGCAGGCGGCTTTCACACTTGCGTAGTTCTAACGACTGGTCAGGCGAAATGCTTGGGGTTGAATGACAGCGGCCAATTGGGAAACGGTACTCGCGGCAACACAAGATCGCCGATTAATGTGACGGGCCTGAGCAACGCCACCGGGCTTACCGCTGGGTATCGCCACTCGTGCGCGTTGCTTGGCGACGCCACCGTATCGTGCTGGGGCGGGAATTATTTTGGGCAGCTCGGAGACGGGCGCAAAGGTTTTTCAACGACACCACAATTGGTACTGTCGGCGCCGAGGCGCTTGACCATGACTGAATTTTTGTTCGTGCCGCTCAACTACTACTTCATGACTTCTCGCGACAGCGAAAAAGCACTGCTCAATGGTCTTCCCGATTGGCGGCGATCCGGAGAATCCTTTTCCACCTATGCCGAAAACGAGATTGATACTTTTGCCGTGAACCGCTTCTATTTCGACAAGGTGGCCAAGAACGAAACGCGTGGCTCGCACTTTTACACCGCGATTAGTTCCGAAAAAACTGTGCTGCGCGCGCTAAATCCGGGCAATCTTGCGGTACCCAAGCAACCGGTGGACGAAGGCAGTGATTCATTTGCTCACTTGCCCGTCGTTGAAGGTGTAGGCGGACTTTGCGCTGCAGGACAGCTGCCGGTCTATCGGGCGTTTAGAGGCAACGACCGTTTTCCGGATGATCCGAACCATCGATTCACCACGAACGTTACGAATTACAACAGTTTCGTGGCGAACGGCTGGACAGCAGAAGGCGTGAAACTCTGCATATCGAACGCGCCGTAGCCCTCGTGCCCTGCTTAGGCAGCGCCTTTCGAAGCGCGAATCGTCACGAACTCAAGCGCTTACAACCCCAGCGCACTCAGCCCCGGATGATCATCCGGCCTGCGTCCTTGCGGCCAGCGGAATTTCCGCTCCGCTTCTGAAATTGCAAGATCGTTGATGCTGGCGTGACGGGCTCGCATGTATCCGAGCTCGTCGAACTCCCAGTTCTCGTTGCCGTACGAGCGAAACCAGTTACCCGCATCGTCATGCGATTCGTAGGCAAAGCGCACCGCGATGCGATTGTCGGTAAACGCCCACAGCTCCTTGATCAGACGGTACTCATTTTCCTTCGCCCACTTGCGCGTGAGGAATTCGACGATGGCTGCTCGCCCCGAGAAAAACTCGGAGCGATTGCGCCACTCACTGTCGGGCGAATAGGCGAGCGATACGCGCTGCGGATCGCGCGCATTCCACGCGTCCTCGGCCATGCGAACCTTCTGAACCGCCGTTTCTCGTGTGAACGGAGGCAGGGGTGGGCGCGGATTTTCTTGCGCACTCATGGCGTGATCAGTAGGTTTTGTAAGGCAGGAATTTGCCGGACAACACCACATTGACACGGTCACCCTTGTCATTGGGTTCGCGTTTGATATCCATGCTGAAATCAATCGCGCTCATGATGCCGTCGCCTAATTCTTCGTGGATCAATTCCTTGATCGTGGTGCCGTATACGCTCACGATTTCGTACCAGCGATAGATCAGCGGGTCAGTCGGTACAGGTGTCGGCAATGAGCCTTTATAAGGCACAACTTGCAGCCATTTTTGCTCTTCAGCGTCGAGGCCAAAAATCTTACCGAGCACTTTGGCTTGTTCAGCATTCAGCGTCATTTGTCCCAGGCAGGCAGCCGTGACCCACTCTTTCGACTCGCCTACTTTTGTGGCGACATCGGCCCACTTGATACCCTTTTTTACTTTGACTGTGATGATTTTTTCGGTGACGTCGTTGCGGTTCATGGTGGCTCCGGTTGGTGTT
>JAYWAQ010000004.1:0-2734 GCA_043782305.1 Burkholderiales bacterium | reverse complement strand
TGCGATTGCACGCTCATTAGAATGCCGACTGCGATGAACAGGGTGATGAGCGCCGTTCCACCAAAGCTCACGAATGGCAAGGGTACGCCGACGACGGGCAGTATGCCCGTCACCATGCCCATATTGACGAAGGCATACGTGAAAAACATCAACGTCATCGATCCCGCCATCAATCGGCCAAACAGGTTCGATGCGTTAGCGGTGATCACAAAACAGCGCCCAATGAACAACAGATACAGCACGATCAGCACGACGCCGCCAAGCAGACCAAATTCCTCTCCGTAGACGGCGAAGATGAAGTCGGTGTGTTTTTCGGGCAAAAACTCGAGGTGTGTTTGCGTCCCGTTGCCCCAACCTTTACCGAATAACCCGCCCGAGCCAATCGCAATGGCGGCCTGAATCGTGTGCCAACCCGCGTCCTGCGTGTCATTTTGCGGACTAATGAAATTTAGCACCCGATCTTTCTGGTAGTCGTGCAACCAATTGAACTCCCACGCTGCCCACAAGGCCAGCCCTCCCAAAATCGCCCCTCCAACGATGATTCGCCAGTCAAGGCCCGCGAGAAACAGCACGTAGAAGCCGCAGGCACCAATCAACAGCGCGGTGCCCAGATCAGGCTGCCGCACAACGAGCCCAAATGGAACGACGACCAAAACGGCCGCCACCAAAAAATTGCGCCAGTTCATGCTGCCCTCATGACGCTCGAAGTACCACGCCAGAATCAACGGCAACGCGATCTTCATGATTTCCGAAGGCTGAATATTGCCCACCCCCGGAATTTTCAACCAGCGCCGCGCGCCTTTGACCACCTCGCCACCGAGCGCCACACCGACTAACAGTACGATACCGATCACATACAGAGGCACGGCGAAGCGGGCGATAAATTGCGGCGACAGATTGGCAATCAAAATCATGATGGTCACCGCCACCAGCATCTTTTGTGACTGCGAAATCACGCGCCCCAGCGTCTCTCCCACGGCACTGTAAAGCACGAGCAGGCCGAGGGCAGCGATTGACGTGACCACAGCGAACAGGAAAGGATCCAGATGATCCGTCACTTTTGCCCATAGCTGTTGAATCATCGCGCTCTTTTGACCTCGCGTTGGGCCGCCGCAATGGCGATTGCCTCAGTAGCGGGGACGTCGCGTCTGATTGCGGCCTCCAGCAGCGCCGGATTGAAGTACGCGTCCATAACTTTGCGCACGATTGGCGCCGCCGCTTCCGCGCCAAAACCACCGTTTTCCACAAGCGCGACGACAGCAATGGTCGGTTTATCAATCGGCGCCATCGCGATGTACCAGGCGTGATCGCGAAGACGCTCGGCGATTTGGCTTGCCTTGTAGTCCGCACCGCGCAAGCTAAACACTTGTGCGGTGCCCGTTTTACCGCCGCTCACGTATTTCGCGTTCAAAAAAGCCGTTCGCCCGGTGCCGTCGGTGACCACGCCAGCCAGCCCCTTGAACACGATATCAAGGTGTGCCGGTTTCAAATCGATCGTGTAGGCAGGGCTCGGTTGCGTGAGACGCGGCTCGCCTGTTTTCGCATCGACAATGCGTTTAACCAGATGGGGCTTGTAGGCGACGCCACGGTTCGCCAGCACCGCCGTGGCGTACGCCAGCTGGATCGGCGTGAACGTGTTGTAGCCCTGACCAATGCCGAGCGACACCTGATCGCCCACATGCAGTTTCGGGTCTTTCGGAAAGCGCTTCGCCTTCCACTCACGGCTTGGCAGGATGCCGGTGAGTTCGCCGTCGATATCGATCCCAGTTTTTTGACCGAAGCCGAATTTCTTCATGAATCCGTGCCAGTCGTCGATGTCAAGTTCAGACGCCAACTGGTAGTAGTACGTGTCACAGGACACCACAATCGATTTCACCATGTCCACCAAGCCGTGCCCCCCTGGCTTGTCATCGTTCCAGTTGCCTTTGCCGAGCCGGAAGTAACCCGGATCGCTGATGGTTTGTCCTGCGGTTCTGACGCCCAATTCCTGTGCCATGAGTGCCATGAACGGCTTGTAGGTAGACCCCGGCGGGTAGCCGCCCTGCAACGGGCGATTGAGCATTGGCTTGTCAGGCGAATCACGCAACGCGTCCCAGCTCTCGGTATCGATGCCGTCGACAAACAGATTCGGGTCGTAGCCCGGTTTGCTGACGAAGGCGAGGACGTCACCCGATCCGGGCTCAATCGCGACCAGCGCGCCGCGCTTGCTGCCAAACGCATCCTCAGCAATCTTTTGCAAGCGGATGTCGAGCGAGAGCTGGAGATTGTTGCCGACTACCGATGGCTTCCTCGACAGCACACGAACCACGCGGCGATTGGCATCCACCTCGACCTCGGTGGAGCCTGCGGAGCCATGCAGCTCCTTCTCGTACGAAAGCTCAATGCCGCGCTTGCCGATGTAGTCCGACCCTTTGTAGCTAGATGTCAATTCCTGCTGCTCGATGCGCTCCTTTTCGCCCTGACTGATGCGGCCGATGTAGCCGACAACGTGCGACGCAAGCTCGCCAAAAGGGTATTGTCGAAACAGTCGCGCCTTGATTTCAACGCCTGGTAGGCGATAGCGATTGGCGGCTACGCGCGCTACCTCTTCGTCCGTCAGCCGAGACTTCAGCGGCAGGCTGTCATTGGTTCGAAATTCATCGTAGAGTCGCTTGAAGCGACGGCGGTCACGAGCAGAGATATCGACAATTTTCGCAATCTCGTCAATCGCAGCGTCGAGGTCTGTGATCTTTTG
>JAYWAQ010000003.1:0-7593 GCA_043782305.1 Burkholderiales bacterium | reverse complement strand
CACCGAAGTCCATGCATCGCATGAATCACGACGGTGAAGACGCGCCGATTGCCGTGCAGATCGCCGGCAATGATCCGCAGGTGATGGCCGAGGCCGCGCGCTTCAACGTGTCGCGCGGTGCGCAAATCATCGACATCAATATGGGTTGTCCGAAGAAAAAAGTGTGTAAGGCCGACGCGGGCTCTGCGCTCTTACGGGATGAATCACTGGTCGCGCGCATTCTTGAGGCGGTGGTGAACGCCGTTGACGTACCCGTGACACTCAAAACTCGTACTGGATGGAGCCCCGACAACCGGAACGCGATTCGGGTCGCGCAGATTGCCCAGAACGCAGGCATACAGGCGCTCACGCTGCATGGTCGTACGCGCGCCTGTGGCTTCGACGACGGCACGGTGGAGTACGACAGTATCAAGGCCGTGAAAGCAACAGTTGCGATTCCCGTCATCGCGAACGGCGACGTGGATTCACCGGCCAAGGCGAAATGGGTGCTCGAATATACCGGCGCGGACGCCGTGATGATTGGTCGCGCCGCGCAAGGTCGCCCGTGGATATTTCGCGATACCGAATATTTTTTCGAGCACGGGGAATTGCCGCCCGCGCCTGAAATTTCCGAGGTCGCCGCGCTCATGCAAACGCACCTCGAAGACCATTACACGTTGTATGGAGAGCACTCGGGCGTTCGCAGCGCGCGCAAACATATTGGCTGGTACACCGAGGGCCTGCCTGGCGGCGAAGACTTCCGGGATGCGCTGAATGTGCTGACCGAAAGTGCTGTGCAGCTCGCCGCGGTGCGCGCCTACTTTTCGCAAATGGCCGATCAGTATGACCGCTTGCCAATGACTGCGTATGCAGTGCATTGACTGAATACTTGCTAAAAACACACAGAAAAAAACGAGAGAACAAAAAAATGAAAAGACCCAGACTAAACGGCCATGCCGCCATCGCCGAAGCCGTCGGCAATTCGCTGAACGAATACATGGAAAAGCTCGACGGCGAGCCCGCCGACAACCTGTATGAGCTGGTCATCGGCAGCGTCGAAAAATCATTGATCGCGGATGTGCTTAATCGTGCGCGCGGCAATCAGTCGGAAGCGGCGAGCATGCTCGGCATCAATCGCAACACTTTACGCGCCAAAGTCGATAAATACAAAATTAAAATCAACTAAACACACGGTATGAATCGCAAGATCACGCGCGCCCTCCTCTCAGTCTCCGACAAAACTGGCCTTCTCGAATTTGCAAAATCGCTCGCTGCACACGGCGTGGAGCTGCTCTCCACTGGCGGCACCGCGAAGCTCATTCGCGATGCGGGCCTCAAGGTCATCGATGTCGGCGACTACACGGGTTTTCCGGAAATGCTTGATGGCCGTGTGAAGACACTGCACCCGAAAGTGCACGGCGGCATCCTCGCGAACCGGCTGTTGCCCGACCACATGAGTGCGGTCGAGGCAGCAAACATTCCGTTAATTGATCTGGTCGTGGTGAACCTTTATCCATTCCGCGAGACGGTCGCCAAACCAGGCTGTTCACTGGAGGATGCAATTGAAAATATTGACATCGGTGGTCCGACGATGGTTCGCGCAGCGGCCAAAAACTGGGAAGGTGTTGCGATTGTGGTCGACGGTGGCGATTACGCGGCGCTCACCGACGAGATGAATTCGAATTCAGGCGCGCTGTCACGTAAAACCCGTTTCACACTGGCGAAAAAGGCGTTTACTCACACTGCTGCGTACGACGCGGCTATCGGCAACTACCTGACATGCCGCGACCTCGCGGGCGAACCGCGTGCTTACCCCGATGTGCTGACGCTGCAATGGACTAAAGCGCAGGACATGCGCTACGGCGAGAACCCGCATCAAAGTGCGGCCTTTTATCGCGACGAAACGCCGGCCAAAGGAACGTTTTCGAAGTACACGCAGCTTCAAGGTAAAGAGCTCTCCTACAACAACGTAGGCGATGCAGATGCCGCGTGGGAATGTGTACGCTCATTTGCCGACACCTGCTGTGTGATCGTCAAACACGCGAACCCGTGCGGCGTGGCGCTCGGCGAATCTCCACTGGTTGCGTACAACCGAGCACTGGCGACTGATCCTACGTCGGCGTTCGGTGGCATCATTGCGTTCAATCGCACGGTCGACGCGGCCTGCGCCGAAGCAGTGAGCAAGCAGTTTCTCGAAGTATTGATCGCGCCGGAATACACGCAAGAAGCGCTTGCGCTGCTGGCGAAGAAAACGAATGTGCGCGTGTTGACCGTTCCAATGAAGTCCCTCTTCGATAGCGCGAACGTCCTGGAGATGAAGCGTGTTGGTGGTGGCGTGCTGGTGCAGAGTCCAGACAAGCACAGGCTTGATCCAGACTCATTGAAAGTGGTGACTAGCAAAGCGCCCGACGCGCAGCAACTAAAAGACATGCAGTTCGTCTGGCAAGTCGCGCAATTTGTGAAGTCCAATGCGATTGTGTTCGCCAAAGACGGGCGGACGCTGGGTATCGGCGCAGGCCAGATGAGCCGGCTCGACTCTGCGCGAATCGCAAAGATCAAAGCGGAGCACGCGGGTTTAACGCTCGTGGGCTCCGTGGTCGCAAGCGATGCGTTTTTCCCGTTCCGCGACGGACTTGATGTGGTGATCGATGTTGGCGCAGTCGCCGTCATTCAGCCGGGCGGCAGCATGCGTGACGACGAAGTCATCAATGCCGCTAACGAACGCGGCGTGGCAATGGTGACCACCGGCGTTCGTCACTTCAGGCACTAGGCGCATGAAAATTTTGGTCATCGGCGGTGGCGGTCGCGAGCATGCGCTCGCTTGGAAGCTCGCGCAAAGCCCCCGCGTACAAAACGTGATCGTTGCACCGGGCAACGCAGGCAGTGCGACCGAATTCAACTGCGAAAACGCGCTTGCCAACAACGTCGAGCAGTGGCTCGCATTGGCCAAAAACGAAAAGGTCGGCATGACCGTCGTCGGCCCAGAAGCGCCGCTGGCTGCGGGCGTGGTCGATGCGTTTCGGGCGGAAGGATTGAAGATTTTTGGCCCGACGCAAGCCGCGGCACAACTCGAATCATCGAAAGATTTCTCCAAGGCGTTCATGAAACGCCACGGCATTCCGACGGCTGAGTACGAAAGCTTCACCGACACACAAGCCGCTCATGACTACGTCAATGCCAAAGGCGTACCGATTGTTGTGAAAGCGGACGGACTTGCGGCGGGCAAAGGCGTCGTTGTGGCAATGACGCTCAATGAGGCGCATGCTGCGGTTGACATGATGCTCGCCGACAACGCGTTTGGCGCTGCTGGCGCGCGCGTCGTGATCGAAGAGTTCCTTGCCGGCGAGGAAGCCAGCTTTATCGTGATGGTCGATGGTCGCAATGTACTCGCGATGGCATCCAGTCAGGATCACAAGCGCCTGCTCGACGGCGATCAAGGCCCGAACACCGGCGGCATGGGCGCATATTCCCCCGCGCCGATTGTGACGCCGGAAATGCACGCCCGCATCATGCGCGAAATCATCTGGCCAACCGTTCACGGCATGGCAAAAGATGGCATTCAATACACCGGATTTTTATACGCAGGCGTGATGATTGACGGCGGGGGCCATCCAAAGACACTCGAATTCAACTGCCGTTTCGGTGACCCGGAAACGCAGCCCATCATGATGCGCCTGAAGAGCGATCTGGTTGATCTGGTTGAGCACGGCATCAACGGTACACTCGACAAAGTGGATGCTGAATGGGATCGCCGGGTGGCGCTTGGCGTTGTCATGGCTGCGCACAATTACCCCGACAACCCGCGCAAAGGCGACGTGATTCACGGCCTGGGCTCGCCCGACGAGGACGTGCATGTTTTTCATGCGGGTACCGCAAAAGTCGATGGGCAGATTGTCACCGCAGGTGGGCGCGTACTGTGTGTCACCGCGCTGGCCGACACCGTCAAACTGGCGCAAAAGCGTGCGTTAGAAGTAGCCGACAGCATCAACTTCGACGGCATGCAAATGCGCAGGGATATCGGGTGGAGGGCCATCAAGCGATGAACGACTCAGCAACGATCACAGCAGGAACTCCCACGGCGGCGGTGACGCGACGCGACGTTGATCGCGTGCGTGAATTTCTGCTCGGTTTGCAGCAAAGCATTGTGTCTTCGCTTGAAGCGGTAGATGGCGGCGCTTTCATTCGCGATGAATGGCAACGGCCCGAAGGCGGCGGCGGCATTTCCCGCCTGATCGAAGGCGGTCGCGTGATCGAGCGCGGTGGCGTCAATTTTTCGCATGTGCTTGGCAGCAAATTGCCGCCATCAGCCAGCGCAGTTCGCCCAGAACTCGCGGGCGCAAAATTCGAAGCGATGGGGGTATCGCTCGTTATTCACCCGTTAAATCCCTACGCGCCAACGACGCACATGAATGTGCGCTTTTTGATCGCAACGCCGCCGCGGGGTGATCCAGTGTGGTGGTTTGGCGGTGGCATGGATCTGACGCCGTACTATGGCTTCACCGATGACGCGACGCATTGGCATCAAGCGGCTAGAGATGCGTGCGATCCGTTCGGCGTTGATCTCTATCCGCGCCTTAAAAGGGCTTGCGACGACTATTTTTTCCTCAAACATCGGCAGGAACCTCGCGGAATTGGTGGCACGTTCTTCGATGATTTCAGCGCACTGTCATTCGAGCAAAGCTTTGCGCTGCTGCGCTCCGTCGGCGAGCATTTCGTGCCCGGCTACGTGCCGATTTTGCAGCGTCGCATCGACATGCCCTACACCGAGCGCCAACGTCAATGGCAGCTCTATCGTCGAGGCCGTTATGTTGAATTCAATCTGGTGTGGGATCGTGGCACGCACTTCGGTTTGCAGTCAAACGGACGCACCGAAGCATTTCTGATGAGCATGCCGCCGCTGGTTTCCTGGCGCTACGACTACAAGCCGGAACCGGGCACGCCGGAGGCCGCGTTGTACACCGATTTTCTGATTGCGAAAAACTGGTTATGAGCTCGCGCGCGGCGGATACCGATTTAACGGCAAAGGACGATTCGCACCTTGCCGAAACCTTCGTCTCTGGCGAGGACGTGTTCAAAGGCAAATTGCTTCACGTCGTGCGCGACAGCATCACATTGCCGAATGGGCGGTCGGGTGTGCGCGAGTACATCAAGCATCCCGGTGCCGCCTGCATCGTTGCGGAGTTCGAAGACGGCAAGTTATTGCTTGAACGGCAATATCGCTATCCAATGGGCAAAGTGATGATCGAGTTTCCCGCCGGAAAGCTTGATCGCGGCGAAAATCCACTCGTCGCAGCCCAGCGAGAACTTAAAGAAGAAACCGGTTACAGGGCGCGATCCTGGCATACGCTGGGTCATATGCATCCGCTTATCGCCTATGCCGACGAGATCATTCACATTTTTCATGCGAACGGTCTCGTTCAGGGCGAGGCGAAACTCGATCAGGATGAATTTCTGGAACTGTTCGCCGCGACGCCAGAGGAGATCACCGCGATGATTGCCGACAACCGCATCAGCGATGGAAAAACCATTGTCGCTTTTTTCCGGTGGCAGTTGCTGCGACGACCGGGCATCATCTAGCGAAGAAGAACCGGGAGGTCGATTACAGCGGTTGAACGAATGTTGCCTCGGTCGTCGTGGTCACATGCACCGTCGGACTCGATGCCGATTCTGTTGCCGTGTCCGAGATCGTCCTGACGACTCCCAGTGCATCGGCAACCCAGCTGGTTGTTACAGTCGTGACCGTTTGTCCGGTACCACCATAAGCTGTCACCAATTGGGTGACAAACTTGCAGGCGCTGCTGTAGGTGCCCAGAGGCACGGTTACCGCCTCTTTGCCAACAAAAGTGACCTTGCCTGTTTGTGTGACAGTGCCCAGGTTGTTGGCTCTTGAATAGGTCACTACCCGATTGATGGCAACAGTTTGTCCAGCAGCGTAGTCGCGGGGGTAAACCGTAGGGTTCGAGTAGTAGATTTCGCCAAATCCGTCTGCGTCGGTACCGCTGGCCCCGAGCACCGTCCATGTCGCTGCGCCGTCGACAATCATGGTGAATTGCGATGGATCACTGGCGTAACGTTCCACAACGGCGGTTGCATCAGTCCGGCCATTAAAGGTCGAATTGGCGTTGTTCACGAAGCGTTGAAAACTGCCGGGGGTTCCACTACTGTTGAGCGACTGATATGTAACGCGCAGTCCCGGATAATAAAAGGTGCCGCATTTTTGGGCGGACTCGACTGTGGGCACAATGTCGGTTGCTCGGGCCGCACAGAACACCGCTTTTTCGGCGAGGTAGCCCGCGCTTTGCGCTGCGTTATACGTTTCCGGACTAGTCGTGTAGCGGTGGTTGGGTGTCTTGCCAGCGGTCGCCGCGCGAAACCCGCGATACACCGTCGTCGTGCCGGTCGGGCAGACACCGCCCGTGGGTTCGGCCACGGCAAAGTCGAAACCTTCATAGGTAAATCCCGAAGGATTCTGCGCTTGAATCGATTCGCAGTCCGTCCCTTCCCGACCATAGAAGTGGGTGCTGGTAGGCGGCGTGGTCAGACTGATGTAGAAGCGACAGATCCGCTTTGTGGCTGGGGTTGACGCTGCCGCGGCTACCGCTTCAAAGCTCATGCCGGTACGCCGAAAATCCGACAGCGCGTCGAGCGACTGTTGTTCTGGGAGTCGACCGGTAATGAAATACGCGTCAAGCGTCCTGTTGTAGAACTCGACGACGGTAACCGATTGTGCGAATGCCGAACCGGAGGCAAGCGCCAAAGTGAAAATTAATAATCCACGTATGTTCTTGAAAATAAACACGATTTTTCTCACACTAACTAATTGGCCACGACGGCGGGTAAGGGTGTTACGGCTGGAGCGCCTCTAGGCAGCACACAGGGCTCATAGCATTGAGTTCGAGTTTAGGAACCAAGCCTATTGTTTCATGTAGGACAGCGCCTTGATTGCGAGTGGGCGGCCCGCCTGCTTTTGGTCGCCGGGAAACGAAAAGCACATTTTCCGGAGAAATTGAGCAACGTGGTCAAATGTTTGCTCTGTCAGTTCGCCGTCGCGAACCACTCAATGCTCCACGCCATGAAACCGCAATTCGTTCTAGCTGTCTCCTGTCCCGACCGTCCCGGTATTGTCCATCGTGTGTCGGGCTTTCTTGTTGAACAGGGCGCGAACATTCTTGAAGCGGCCCAGTTTGATGACGTAGGCACCAGCCGCTTCTTCATGCGCGTGCAGTTTGAGGTGAACGACGCCGCGCTAACGGCCGCGGCACTCGCAGAGCGCTTTTCAGCGGCAGCCAGCGAGCTTGCGATGCAGGCCAATTTCTACGCGATGGCGACGCGAGTTCGTGCGCTGATCATGGTGTCGAAGCAGGGACATTGCTTAAACGATCTGCTGTTTCGTCACAAGAGCGGTCACCTGCCGATTGACATCGCCACCATAGTGAGCAATCACATGGACTACTACCAGCTCGCGGCGAGCTACAACATTCCGTTCGTACATATTCCGGTGACGGCGGCGACCAAGCTCGCGCAGGAAGCAAAAGTCCGTGATATCGTCCCAGAGCAGAACATTGATCTCGTCGTGCTTGCGCGCTACATGCAGGTGCTGTCGCCATCGCTTTG
>JAYWAQ010000002.1:0-7599 GCA_043782305.1 Burkholderiales bacterium | reverse complement strand
TCGATGAAACCAAAGCGCGGGCTCATCCACAGAATCAGCTCTTCGCTCATGCGTGACAAGTGCATCATGGTGATGGTGCAGGCGCTCAAAAACTCAATGGCAAAGTCGCGATCACTCACGGCGTCGAGCGAATTGCGACACACTGAATCGAAGCCCAATTCCTTCGCCGTCATTTCGCGATCAATCGGGAACGTGGTGCCCGCCAGCGCCGCCGCGCCCAGCGGTGAACGGTTCACGCGTTTGCGACAATCGAGAATGCGTTCGTAGTCGCGCGCAAACATTTCCACATACGCCATCAAATGGTGGCCCAGCGTCACCGGCATCGCCACCTGCAAATGCGTAAAGCCCGGAAGAATTGTGTTGGTGTGTTGCTCGGCGAAAGTCACGAACGCGAGTTGTAGTTTCACCAGCAAATGCGCAATCTGGTCGCAGGCGGCACGGGTGTAAAGGCGCACGTCGGTGGCCACTTGATCGTTACGCGAACGGCCCGTGTGCAGGCGTTTTCCGGCGTCGCCAACGAGTTTGGTCAGGCGCATTTCAACGTTGAAGTGAACGTCCTCCAGATCGAGCGACCATTCAAATTGGCCCGCGGCGATTTCGTCTTTAATTGTGGCCATGCCGCGCTCGATGTCGGCCAGGTCCTGCGCTGTGATTACGCTAACGGCTGCGAGCATGCGCGCATGGGCAAGCGAGCCCGCGATGTCAAATTCGGCAAGCCGATAGTCAAACGGAATCGACGCCGTGAAACGTTTGACGATTTCGGCGACGGGTTCATCGAAGCGACCGGACCAACCGGAAGACGCTGAAACAGCGGAAGGGGTGGATGAGGCAGATGGCTTGGCTTGCATGTTCGGAAAGTCTGGAATAGGCTCATCAATCGCAGAGCCCGGAGCAGGCATGAGCACGACGTTACCGACGATTACATTCACACCATGAAGACCCAAATTTTAGCCCGCAAGGAGCGTGACGCGCGGGAGGCCGTGTTTCCCGACTTGCGAAACGTGGGCATCCTCGCTCGTGCGCTGATTCTGTACATGGCGATGGTGCTCGCCTATGCGCTCGTGATCACGGTGCAGCCGTACGAGCTTGTCATCAACATCGCCGTGGTGCTGGCTGGCGGTTTGCCGGTGGCTGCTTTGGTTGGGGCATCCTGGGCGCTGCTGACGCCATGGCTGCGTCGGCTCGCCTACTGGCAGGCAACTGCTGTACTGATGCTCTTGACTGTTGCGGTGGCCGCAGTGGCGGCGCGGATGACCGATGTTCCAGCCTGGCGTGCCGTACCTTTGGCGTTGCTTGGGTTGATGGCGATACTGATTTACTTCCACACGCTGGGCCGCGCGCTGTCCCCAGCGGTTACCGAGGCACGGCTGCAGGCCCTTCAGGCACGCATTCGACCGCATTTTTTGTTCAACTCCATTAACGGCGTGCTTGGCGTGCTGCGTGCTGACCCGAAGCGTGCGGAAACTGCTCTCGAAGACATGGCTGATCTGTTTCGGGTGTTGATGCGCGAAAACCGCGACCTGCAACCGCTCGCCGACGAAATCACGCTCACTCGGCAATACCTCAATCTCGAAAAAATGCGGCTCGGTGATCGTCTCAACGTGGTGTGGAAGTTGGACAAAATGCCGCTTGACGCGGTGGTGCCGCCGCTCGTTCTGCAGCCAATTGCCGAAAACGCGGTCTATCACGGCATTGAGCCAACCCAAGCGGCGGGTACCATCGAAATCGAAGTCGCCCGGTTGCGCAGCGAGATCACGATCACCGTGAAAAATCCATTCCTCGAACAGGCTGGCGCGCACCACGGTGGCAACAAGATGGCGATGAGCAATATTCGCGAGCGGCTCGCGCTGCACTTTGATGCCGAAGCGCGCATGACATCAGGCCCACGCGATGGCCGCTATCAGGTACAACTCGTTTTGCCGTACCGTAAATCGTCTGGCAAAACCACAGACACTAGAGCTATCGTATGACGCCTATGACAGCAAACACCCGCCCCAAACGCATCATCATCGCCGACGACGAACCGCCCGCACGTCGCCGGTTGTTTGACCTGCTCGACGAGCTGCAACCGGCTTTCCCGCATGTTGTCGTCGCCGAAGCCGACAACGGTCGCGCCGCGCTGCAGGCCGCGCAGCAGGGTGCGGACGTGATCCTGCTCGACATCAACATGCCCGAAATGGACGGGCTGGAAACAGCGCGCCACTTGCTCAAAATGGACAACCCGCCGAGTGTGATTTTTGTCACTGCGTACGAGCAGCATGCCCTCGCCGCGTTTGAAGTGCATGCCGTCGATTACCTGCTGAAGCCGGTGCGCCGTGAGCGTTTGCTCGCCGCGTTGCAACGCGTGGTGCCGCTCACTGAAACGCAGCTGGAGGCGCTGCCGCGCGGCGCGCGGCGGTACTTAAGCATCAGCGAGCGCGGACGCCTGCTGTTAGTGCCCAGCGACGACGTGATTTTTTTTCGCGCTGAGCAAAAGTACATCACGGTCGTGACTGCCGAAAAGGAGCATTTGCTGGAGGATTCCCTCACCCGAATCGACGAAGAATTCGGCGGCAGATTTTTGCGCATTCACCGAAATTGTCTGGCCCGCGCTGACCTGATCGAAACCTTCGAGCGCGACGCCGATGCCGACGGGGAGGCGCAGTGGATTGTGACCCTACGCGGGCGGCCCGAGCGACTTCCGGTCAGCCGCAGGCAGCACGCGCAGGTGCGCTCGCTGGCGAAGCGGGTGCGGGAGTAGCGTCACAGGGTGTGCACCTGAGTGCGCACCGTAGTTTCAACGGATTGACACGTACAACTACGGCGCCCGTTCTCCTCCGCACCCATGGCGCTAGGCACCGAGCCTGACACGGTCAGCCAATGAACAGCAACACCGCGAGTGCTGCGCAGACAACCGCCGTCAACCGAACGCGAAGACGCATAAACCAGTCGGGCCAAACCACTGAGGTCAGAATCTGTCTCATTCGGAAGTCGGCGACTAGTTGCGCTGCAAAACCAGCTATCAGTACGAGCACGATCAATTTTTGTTGACTGACTTGGTTATTCGCTAAAACTGCACCGCAGAGCGCCGCCCAACCGACCAGCGACGGCACGACGCTCCAAATTAACCATCCTGCGCCCAGTTCATCGCATCGCAGACAAAGTGCCCAGTGAAGCGCGCCGACAAAACTCAGAATAACCGCGCCGTACGCCACCATGAAAATGATCAGCCAGTGACCGCCGGGGTAACGGGATTGAGCACTATCGACCAAGCCGATTGCAAGACATAAAAACGGTATGAGTCCGGCGTACCCGAGCGCCTGAGCAAGCCGTCGTTTGGTGATGCTGTTCATTGCGGGATTCTAGCTATCGTAGCCTCGATACAGCCACGCGGAATCGAGGATCGACGACGTAACAATCATCCCCGCGATTGCGTTTCACTTCATCGCGGCTACGGGGCTTGCAGTCGTTTGGCGTGGCCTGCATAGAATGCTTTCTTTGCCTGCACGAAAGCGTTTCCATGTCCCTCGAACCTCGCGTCCTGATTTGTGGCTCTATGGCCTTTGACACTATTTGTGTGTTCCAGGGCAAGTTTGGTGATCACATCGTGCCGGAGGCGACGCACAAAATCAGCGTGTCGTTCATGGTGGATCAGATGCGGCGGGAGTTTGGCGGTTGCGCGGGCAACGTGGCTTACAGCCTCAAATTGATCGGCGGCGCGCCGGTGATCTGTGCAACGATTGGCAACGACGCGGCGGGTTATCGTGAACGCATGCAGACGTTGGGCATCGGCCTTGATGCGCTGAAAACGGTGCCCGACGCATACACCGCGCAGGCTTACATCATGACCGATCTCGACGACAATCAGATCACGAGCTTTCATGCCGGTGCGATGTTTCAGTCGCAGTTGAATGACGTGACCGCCATCGACAACATCGCGCTCGGCATCGTGTCGCCCGATGGTCGCGATGGCATGTTCCGCCATGCGCGCGGTTTTGCGTCGAAAAAAATTCCGTTTATCTTTGATCCCGGTCAGGCGATGCCTGCGTTCTCGGGCGATGAGATCTTGGAGCTGATCGGCATGGCCGACTACCTGACAGTGAATGACTACGAAGGCGAAATGATCGCGCAAAAAACCGGTCGCGCGATTGAGTCGTTCGCGCCGGGATTGAAGGCGCTGATCGTGACGTTGGGCGCGCAGGGCTCGCGGATTTACGCCGACGGCAAGATCGTCGAAGTGCCGGTCGTGCCCGCGGCAACACTGGTTGATCCAACGGGTTGTGGCGACGCGTTCCGCGCGGGTTTGCTCTACGGCATCGCGCATCAGTGGACGGTGGAAAAGGCGTGCAAACTGGGCAGCCTGCTCGGATCAATCAAGATCAGCGAGCGCGGTGGACAAAATCACCAGCTGAGCGTTGAGGCGCTGCGTGAGCGCTTTGTGGCGACGTGGCGCGAGGCTTGGTAGTTTCGTAATTTGGTAATTTGGTAGGGCGGTTGTAGCGGCCGTTCGACCGTGGTCAGGGCGAACGAAAGACCTATGCCTCCGCCCGCTGTCGCATCAGCGCCAGCGCGTTGACGGTTACACCCGAATCGCTGATCGCTGCGATACCGTGATCGACATTGACGAATAGCCGTCTTCGAAACGTCCTTCACTGACCGGGCCATTATCGAAGCCATCGAGCACTTTCGGCACGACGCGCTTGATGTCTGCGCCGCTCACTCTGGCTTGTTTGGCCAGTCCAATTTCGGTGGCGCGAATTTTCCCGATCAGCGTTGCGCTGGGGAATACCGTGAGCGAGCCGCGCACTTGCAGCGAGCCGTCGAATTCGCCGAGAATTTCTGCGTCGTTCACACGAACCGAACCCATCACGCGCGCGCCTTCTGCAATGATGATTTTGTGTGCGTGAACGGTGGCCTCGAGTATGCCGAGCACACGCAACGTCTGGCAGTAAATCGGCTGGTCGGTCGTCATCGTCATGTCTTTGCCGATGGTCAACACGCCGTCGAGGCCGGACACGGCCATCTTGCATTCGCCGTCGCGCGGCATGATTTTGGAGAGCTCGGTCGGATCAATCGTGGGCCGCGTCGTGAAATCGCGAATGGCAGGATGGTCGCCGCCGCGCGCGGGGGCAAAGCTGCCAAGTGCATCGAGCGCACGTTGCAGGGCCAGCGCACTCTCGAGCGCGTGCGTGTCATCGGCGTCGCTCGCGGGAGGGTGGTCGTGCGACTGCGCGCGCGGCATCAGCCCGGCGGTCGCCACGAGCGGAGCCTCCGATTTTGCGCCGAACCAGTTTGCCATGAAGCCCATTTTGCGTCCTCGATATCTCAATCTTGGGGATGCAATGGCAAGGTGCGTGCCTGAGTGCTTTTGCCGGGAATAATTCGGGAAAAGCTCGTTTCCCTGTCAATTCTCGCGCTGCAACATGACGAAATTTGACACCTCTGTGACGCGTTGTGCAGACGCTATGACGTTGGAATGTTGACTGGGATTGGCTGTAAGCAATCGCGCTTTTCGCAAGAGATTTTGCTATACAGCTTTTTTTATGAAGGAACCACCGATTTGGGGATACAAGCGATTTATTGCCATAGTCGACTTTCGCGTTTATGCGACGCAAGCCCAAATAAAATGGGCGTTCCACAGAGAAGCTGATTTCGATACAGGCTACCAAAAAATCTCCGCGACGTATTCGTTTAAAGCGGATAAACCAGCGAATTCGGGATCAGCGCGTTGTCGTAAACCGCATTGCGCGCAGCCAGACGAACGCCTTCGGACGACGCGGCGAGCATGTCGTGATAGCAGCCCGTCGCCAGTATTTCCGGCAACGTGGTGGTGACCGTTTGCACGATGCAAAACGGAGTTCGTGCGCTCGCTTCGTCGACCAACGTCGGCAGACCAATGAGGTGCCGAATGACGCGTGGCGCGAAGACGAGCGTCTTCTCGATCGTCATGATGCGATCAGCCATCATGCCGTGACCATCGAGATAAATCGCGGCAAGCGGCAAGCCGCGATCAAAGTTTTCGCGGGCTTGCGCGCGGTACACGGCGTTTGGCGTGAACAGCGCTTTCCACGCAAGAAGGTCGAAGCGATCCAGCGCGTCCCCGTAGCGCGCGTTCAGCTCAATGACATCAAGCAAACTCATAAGCCTAAAGTCTCTCGGTAATAGCGATACATGCCGCGAATCAGCGTCTCGGTGACCATGTGCGGCGTCGCTTTTCCGTCGTCTTTTCCACCCAGTTCCACCACGCATTCGCCGTCCGGATAAGCGCTCGTCGCCTGCTGGCAATACTCGATCACCTCGCCATCGTCGAGCGACACCAGTCCCGCTGGCCCAAACAGGTTCGCCTGCTTGAGTCTGCGCTCGGTCATCTCGGGCTTATCGTCGGCAAATCCGAAATGCGTCCAGACAAAATCAAACGCGTCCGGCCCCTGAGGGATGATCTGCCGCGTTGACAGCGAATTCACCTGCTGCTGAATGATCACACTCGGGAAAATCGTTTGCATCACAGCCGTCGGGCCGCCCCACCAATCTTCCTGTACGACGTCCATCAGACGCGGGTCTTCGAGCTTCAGTGCCTGCTTGAAGCTGGTCACACCCTTCGTCACTTCAGCGTTCTCGCCACCGGAATTTCGAGTAGAGATCATCTGTGCGTGACGGCCACGCGCATCGATGCGCAGCTCGCTTTTTTGATCCGCGCGCCACAATCCAAAGGTCACGAAAAACACGTGCAGCAAACCGGGGTGATACGGATCCTTGATGTTCTCCTGCATCAGTTTCCAGTTGCCGCGAATGCGCTGGCGGTTGTAGCCCAGGAGCGTGAGCTTGCGACCATCAAACGTGCGATCGAAAAACGGCATCAACTCGGCGCTCACGAACGTCTCGAACGGCTCAACATCGTCATCAAAGCTCGCGAAAACAATGCCGTTGTGAACATGGACTTTGAGCTTGCTCAGGCCATGTTCTTCGAGCTTGAAATCAGCATCCATACCGCCCTGGCCGCCAACGCCGTTCTTCATCGGAACGCCCGCCAGATCGCCGTTTAGACGGTAGCCCCATTGGTGATACGGGCACACGAACACTTTGGCGTTGCCAAATTCTTTCTGGCAAAACTTCGCGCCCTTGTGCGCGCACCGGTTCTCCAGCACATTCACCGCGCCGTCGCGGTCTCGAACGACGATCACAGGCCGCTCGCCGATCATCGTTGCCTTGAAATCACCCGCGTTCGGAATCTCACATTCGAGCGCAACGTAGCACCAATGGCTCTTGTAGAAGAAGGCCTCCATCTCGCGCTCGTACAGCTCGCCATCCGTGTACACGCGGTTTGGGATGCGATGCGTTCCGCTATGTTTGAACGGCGTCGGCGGCGACATCGACAACCATTCTGCGCTCTGATTCATTTTGCGGTTCGCTTTAAAGTTTGATTCAGTTTGAACGTCTATTGTGGCGCAATCGCCACCAAACAGGAGCGCCAGAAATGAAAAGGCCCGCACGAGGCGGGCCTTGACGGTGCGCAGATTGGCTGCTTATTTCGCCAATTCGTTCATCGTTGCCTGATCCAGCTGACCGGTGATGGTCACACGGCGATCACGCTGAAACATGCGCAGTTGAGCGACTGTATTT
>JAYWAQ010000001.1:0-2745 GCA_043782305.1 Burkholderiales bacterium | reverse complement strand
CGCATCCGGCTTCACGGTCGCAAAATCGTAGCCCTCCCACGAAAAGCCCGGCACGTTCTGCGCACGAATGCCTTCACAGTCGCTGCCTTCTTTGCCGTAAAAATGGGAACTCGTGAAAGGATTGGCGACAGAAATGTAGAAACGACAAATACGGGAAAGCGTGACGCTTCCAACTGTTGCGTCGGTCGCCTGAAAGCTCATCCCGGTGCGCCGGAAACCGGAGGATCCGTCAAGCAGCGCCTGCTCATTGGCGCGCCCGGTGATGAAGTACGCATCCAGTGCCGTGTTGTAGTACTCGACGACAGTCACAGCGCTGGCGAGCGCGCTGGATGCGAGCGCAAGCAGCACGAAACAAATTTTTAGGAAACAGCGTAGCGGATTCATGATGTACTCCAGACATGAAATTAATGTAGTTATCAGCTAAGCGTGAAGATCGAAAAAACGGCTCACGGAAAGACGGGCAACCGGCGGGAATTTGGAAAATCGCGGCGCTAATGCGGTTACGATTGCGCAATGAACGCTACCGCCAGCAGAACCACGACGGAGTCGAGCGAACCCCATCCGGCACCCGCATTTAGCGCCACGCTGTACGCCGAGCTACAGCGCATTGCGCG
This sequence comes from Burkholderiales bacterium, assembly GCA_043782305.1. GTDB lineage: Bacteria > Pseudomonadota > Gammaproteobacteria > Burkholderiales > Casimicrobiaceae > Casimicrobium. The sequence goes on along the minus strand of JAYWAQ010000001.1, from coordinate 2,131 downwards.
AGGTCAAATGCGGAAAGAGGCCTCCAATCACACCTTGTCGGCCACCGCCGTGGTCAATGAGGCCTTCCTGCGATTGCAGCATGAAGGGCAGGCACCCGCCATGGAGCACACCCAGTTCGTGCGCCTGGCAGCGCGCGTGATGAGGAACGTACTGGTGGATCATGCGCGCGCTGCGAATGCGCAAAAGCGCGGTGGCGAGTTCGCGTTCACGAGCATGGATCACACCGCGCACGCGTTTCACACGCGCTGTGCGGGCCAGTTGTTTCAGGAAACTATGGGTTTTGCGACGGCGGTCGACAGTGCAGACATCAACGATGCGTATGAGCTTGATTTCATTCACCTCGACGCGGCGCTGGAACAACTTCGCGCGCTGAGCCCACGTCAGTCGGAGGTAGTCGACTTGAGATTTTTCAGTGATCTGTCGCTCGAAGAAACTGCAGCAGCGCTGGGGGTGTCTCTGGCAACGGTCAAGCGCGACTGGAGCGTCGGGCGCTTGTTTTTGCAGCAGGCGATGCAAGCCGCCCGCGAGCCGGCAGGTGACGAGCGGTGACGAACGACACGCGGGTCGCGAGCGGTGCTACTGACGCGACGTTGAGCCCCGCCCGCTGGCATCAGATCAGCGAGATTGCGGCTGACTGTCTGGAGATTTCCGACGAGGCAGAACGCGACACGTATTTGCTGCGCGCTTGTGGTGATGACGACGCGCTGCGCGAAAGCGTTCGCTCTGTGCTCAAGGCGAATGCCAGTGCGAAACAAGGCGGCGCGCTGTCACGTACGCGAGTGGCGAGTGCGGTGGGTGTTGCGCTTGGCGCACGTGACGCGTCAACGCAAAGCTGGATCGGCCGTCGACTTGGCGCGTACGAAATCACCGGCGAAATTGCGCAGGGCGGTATGGGCGCCGTGTTTAAGGCGACTCGCGCCGACGCCGCGTTCAACAAAGAGGTGGCGATCAAGTTGATCCGCGACGGCGTGGGCGGTCAGCAGAGCGCTGACATCGCGGCCCGCTTTCGCGCTGAGCGACAGATTCTGGCGAGCCTCGACCATCCGAATATCGCCCGGCTGATCGACGGTGGTAGCAGCGACGACGGCCATCCGTATCTGGTGATGGAATACGTTGACGGGCAGCCGATCAGTGTTTATGCACGAACGCATAGTCTGAGCATCGCGCAAAAACTGGCGCTGTTCCAGTCGGTGTGCAGCGCCGTTCAGTTCGCGCATCAGCGCCTCGTGGTTCACCGCGATTTAAAGCCCAGCAATATATTGGTCACCGAATCGGGCGAAGTAAAACTGCTCGACTTTGGGATCGCGAAGTTGCTGGAGACCCCGTCATTGGAGTCCGTGATCGCCGCGCCGACGGTGATCGCCATGACGCCTGCGTACGCCAGCCCCGAGCAGGTCAAGGGTGCAACCATCACCACCGCGAGTGACGTGTACGCGCTCGGCGTGATTCTCTACGAACTGCTGACGGGGCACAGTCCGTACAAAGCCAGGGCCACGCAGCCGCTCGAACTCGCGAAAGAAATCTGCGAACAAGAGCCAGCACGACCGAGCACTGTTATTACGCACGCAAGTAATGCAACAGGCGATCTGCCACCCCTCGACGAAACCGCGATCAAGCGCATGCAAAAAGGCCTGCGCGGCGATCTTGACAACATTGTGTTGATGGCGTTGCGCAAAGAGCCTGCGCGGCGCTACGCCTCAGTACAGCAATTGGCTGAAGACGTGCGGCGGCACACCGAAAATCTTCCGGTGTCGGCACGTGCGGACACGTTTGCCTACCGCGGCACGAAGTTCGTGCAGCGCAACCGCTGGGCGGTTTTGTTTGCCTCCATGGCTGCGGTGGGTTTGCTCGGCGGCATCGTCGCGACGACGTATCAGGCGACGGTGGCCCGCGCCGCGCAGGCAAAAGCTGAGCGCCATTTCACCGACATCCGGCAAATTTCGAACACGATGCTGTTTGAAATTTTTGACGAAATTCGCGAGGTACCAGGCACGCTCAAGGCGCAGCAAAGTCTCCTAAAGAAAGCCACCGAGTATCTGGATCGTCTCGCGGGCGATGCGGCGGATGATCCTGATCTTCTGGCTGAAGCGGGGGTAGGTTTCGGCAAACTCGCACAGCTTTACGCAAACA